>DASXKM010000092.1:0-4279 GCA_036496825.1 Puia sp.
CGCTTCCGATATCGAGGATCCTGGCGTCCCTTCCTTCCGCAAGAAATTTTGATGCCTTTAATATCACCTTTAAAGGGGACCAATGCAATTTGTCGAGCTGCTGTATTGATAAAGGGTATAACTGTATAAAATTTGAATCATCCGAAAAAATATGATTCAGATACAGGGTATTTTCCGTAACAGGCATTTGAGAAAATTTAGCTGATGGTGATTTCTTCATTTTAATTCCTTAGGTTGGAACCTGAATCATGTTTTGATCCAGAACTTCAGCATTTGGCCAATCTGGCTTTCTATTAAATCAAAACCGGAAGGCATCCTGTCATCAATGCAGTGAAAGGTTGCTATCCTTGTTCCGGGAGGCATATCCTCCATTTTATTGTAGAGGCAATGATTATAATAATCGTACAAATAGGGATCACAAGTAACGCGATCATCGATTTTCTCAGTATTCATCAAATTTTCATAAAAGGAATTGTAGAAATAAAAGTGATCAAATCCCCTGAAGTTTAGCTTCGTAAGGTTTTTATGTAAAAAGTGGACATTCTGCAGGCCCAGAGAATTTTTTGCGGCATCCGCCAGTTCAACCAAATGTTTACGTTGCTCTACCCCGTAAAAAGAGGCCTCTGGTTTGTAAAATGCTCCTGCCAGACAAAACTTTCCTACACCGCTTCCGAGGTCCAGTACTTTTACTCCCTTGTGGGGAACGAGAAATTCCACGACCTGTTTTGTAATATGAAGGGGTGTCCAGTGTTTACGCGCCAGGATTTGTATGGACTCCGGATATAGCCGGTGTATTTCCAGGTCTGAATGAAACCAGTGATCCAGAGAACAGGAAGATGATGAGGTCGTAGTCATGTGCACTGGTTTAAAATTTTCCACTGGAAAAATGGTCATATAACAATGGTAACAACAGGTCCAAACGTTCAGAAGGGCATGAAGGGGCTATCAGCGCAAGCCAGCCGTTATGCAATGGTTTATTCAACAATAAATGCTGACTGTGTAAAAGGGTTTCGTTAAACTCAATAATCTTTCCGTGAACCGGCATATGGGCGTCTATCAGATAATCATCATATCGAATGGTGGCAATAACTTCTCCCTTCTCTATGGAAGCTGAAGTTTTTTTAAACGATATTTGCTGAACTTCTTTAAATCCAAGCAGTTTAAATGAACATACGCCCACATAAGCTACTGAACCCTGAAAATCGATCCATTCGTGATCTCTTGTGAAATACAAATCCCGCTTAATAGTGGCAGTTCCTTTCATATCGCAAATGTAGATGGCAGATTAACGAAGAGCGGTAAACGTAATCACCGGAAAAAGTGAGTTTTATCAGTTTTTAGAAATAATTTTACCGGAACGTATGAGTATCAGAGGGATTTTTCCGATGGACAAATGGGACTTTAAAAGCGAATCCGTGCTGGCCGATTTGCCCTCAGAAGATATCGAACGATTGATGACGAATAAAACAGAACAGGTATATAAAAAAGGTCAGGTCATTTTTCGCGAAGGGACCTTTCCGTCAGGCATATATTTTATTGCAGAAGGGAAAGTAAAGAAGTATAAAGCAGATAAAACCGGGAGGGAACAGATTATTTATGTAGCCAATAAAGGTGAAATCATCGGCTACCATGCCATTCTCGCCGATGACCGGTATCCTGATTCTGCAGCGGTTCTGGAGGACAGCGCCATTGCATTTATTCCAAAAGAAGATTTTTTGCAGGTGCTACGGACATCTGATGTATTCAGCGGAAGATTATTGAAAACACTGAGCCATGAATTTGCCGTTTTGGTGAACAGCCTGTCGATGCTTGCGCACAAATCTGTAAGGGAAAGACTGGCGCATCAGTTAATCGTATTAAGAGAAAAATATAAATTGAATTTTCAGCCCGGTACGCCGGTTGAAATAAATATGAGCCGGGATGATTTATCAAACCTGGTGGGAACAGCAAGAGAAAATGTAGTACGTGTTTTAACGGAATTTAAAAAAATGGGCATACTGGAAACAAAGGGGCGGAAAATCATTGTCCGCGATGTCAATAAGCTGATTGAAATCAGTAATTAGTCTGGTCGCGGATTAGCAACCATCAGCCGGTTCTCTTAAACCAAAAGGCATCCCCCAATAAACACACTCCACACAACGGAATAAAATAATTGATTTTTATCACCATTTATAGTGATAATACTCACTCTGCAACGTCTTTATTCTGGCTAATTTTGCGTTCGCAATTTTAATATTTGTATACTATAAAGAAAGGCGCTGAGGGCCAGGGAATATTCTTCGAATCATGCGGCCGGCATTTTCTTCGTTATTGTGGGCATTATAAAACAAATATTCTTTCATGAAGCTTTCGCAATTCGTATTTGACCTGCCCCTGAATTTGATTGCACAGCATCCACCGAACGCCAGAGAGGATAGTCGCTTAATGATCGTGAACAGGAAAACGGGCGAGATTGAAAACAAATATTTCAGAGATATCCTGGATTATTTTAATGACAAAGATGTTTTTGTGCTCAACAATACCAAGGTTTTTCCTGCCCGGATGTATGGCCGAAAGGAAAAGACGGGCGCGAAGGTTGAAGTATTTTTGCTCAGGGAACTGGATAAAACCGGCAGGGTTTGGGATGTCATTGTCGATCCGGCCCGAAAAATACGTGTGGGGAATAAACTTTATTTCGGTGATGGTGATGAGTTAACCGCCGAAGTGATTGACAATACCACCAGTCGCGGTCGTACCATTCGTTTTATTTGGGAAGACACTGAGGAAGAGTTTCGTAATGTGCTGAAAAGTCTGGGTGAAACACCTCTTCCAAGACATATACGACGCCAGCCGACCGAAGAAGATAAAGAGCGGTTTCAGACCGTATATGCCAAGCACGAAGGCGCGGTGGCGGCACCTACCGCCGGCTTTCATTTCAGCCAGTCCCTGATAAAGAAACTTGAAATCAAGGGCATCCGGTTTGCGGAAACCACCTTGCATACCGGGCTGGGTACTTTTCGTCCTATTGAAGTGGAGGATCTGACAAAAAATAAAATCGACGCGGAATATTACCGCGTGGAAGAAGAGGCCTGTGAAATCGTGAACAAAGCACGCGTGGGGAAACACCGGGTCTGCTCCGTGGGAACCACCACCATGCGTGCACTGGAATCTTCCTTTTCTTCCGGGCATTTACTCAGGCCCTCCGAAGGATGGACAAATAAATTTATTCACCCGCCCTATCAGTTTAATATAGCGGATTCGCTGATCACCAATTTCCATCTTCCGAAAACGGGCCTTTTAATTATGGTCTGTGCGTTTGCGGGATACGATTTGACCATGGAGGCGTATAAAAAAGCCATAAAAGACAAATACCAGTTTTTCAACTATGGAGATGCCATGCTGATCCTCTGACTATTAGAAATCATTTATCCCGTCAAGGCTGGAACAGCATCCTGTGGAACAGTCATCAATTAAGTCTTGCATATCCCCTGATGCGGGAAATAAGTTATGTCATCGTCAACAATCACCATTAGATAAGGGAGAGTGTGGTCAGGGAACCAGTAGAAAATTAAATTACATGTGGCTTTTCCCAAGAAAAAAGGCCAGTCCAAAGAAAAAAAAGAAGCTCCCAATAATATATCCTACAACAACATATCCATTCAAATGCTTATTTTCTTCTTTCAACACTGAATAGTTACGTGAATCCTTATAAATGTATCTGATATAATTCAACACACATAAACCTGTGACCAGAATGACTGCAAGAGGTTTGTTTACTACTGACTTGTTATTAAAATAAAATGAATATAATATCAAAAGTGTGAAAATATTGAACGTTTGAACCAGGGACAATATAATTACTCCCGAAGCCTCCGGGCTGTTATCCTTTTTATTTGTATATACTCTGCAAATATGATAAAATACATTGTCGAAGAAATACATCATATTTTTTTTAACGAAGTTACTATCAGAGATGCATGACTTTTAAGGCCAATAAATCAGGCTATTTCTGCGTCGAACAATTCCAAAAAATCATCTTCTATCTTTTTGCTTTCCGAACGAAATACATAGAAAGCCAGTAATAAAATAACTAAATCAATGGTGCCAACGGTTGTTATTCCGTCCCACAGGTTATTATCCTTCAGAGAACTGACACTATAGCCGATGGAAAAAATCACGGCAAAAGCAATAAAAATTATAATTTTTCTACGGAATGAGAATATAAGATGAATGTAGTTTATGCCATCCTCCTGATATAACTTTCCCGTGACGGCCGGCATAAAAACATTTGTCTGATTAA
>DASXKM010000093.1:0-13308 GCA_036496825.1 Puia sp.
AACTACCTGAAATACATCAAAGCTTTGTTGTTTCATTATTTTACAACTTTTAAAAGTTCAGCGATCTTTTGTATGTTTTTAAACCAACCTTCATTCATGGCCGAGAACATGCTCAAATTATTATATCCCCGGAAGCCGGTATGCTCCAGCAATAGTTCCGTGCCTGTATCCTTTGGAATCAGCTTCCAGGTAACGACAGAATCCAGATCGATCTTTCCGTTACCCGGACCGGCCTGCCAGGAATAGGAAAGCTTTTGAAAAGGCACTATCTCCAATACCTTGCAATAAACGATTCCATCGAAATCGAACTGAGGCATGGGCTTTATCCTGAACTGGAAATCCTGCCCCCGGATGGGCTGAAAATTGTTTGGCATCAGCCATAACTCCATGAGATCTGCTCTGGTCAGGTATTCCCAGACCTGTTCGGGCTGCTGGGTGAAAAAGAAACGGTGTTTGATATCGTCTGCCATAATAAGTAACTTTTAGGTTACACAAACGTAAGAGTAACTTTCCAGTTACCCAAATTTTCCGGTGATTTTTTTAAAACTTTCTTTTAAGCAAACTTTGCCGGTACCTGGACGGTCCATTTCAAAAGATAGTTTCGTAGTTTCATTTTTAAAATGATCCAGCCATGAATCTGAAACCAGAAGAACTGGAAGAAAATGGTTATGTTCTTCTTGACAGGATGAACCACCAGGATATCAAACCTTTTGTAAAAATATTCCTGAATAAAAGGACATGGTTTTCATTCTTCTATTATTCAATGCTGGTTGTCTGTTTATTCGTTCTACTTTTCATTTGCATCAGACTACATCACTTATATAACTACCCATTTAATAAAATGCTGGGGCAGGTTTTTTTTGGGATCCTGCTTTTTTTGGCGCTGATTCCTGTTCACGAATTTATTCACGTCCTGGCGTATAAATTAGCGGGAGCAAAGCAAACTTCCTATGATGTGAATCTGAAGAAATTTTATTTCCTGGCCATCGCCGATAAATTTGTAACCAGTGAAAGCGAATTTAAAATTGTCGCACTTGCTCCGTTCCTCGTCATTACAGGCGTATTGTTGGCAATTCCCTTTTTATCGGGTGACTTGTGGAAAGTTTCCATTTTCACCGCGCTCCTGACACATTCCATCGGTTGTTCGGGAGATTTTGCTTTATTAAGCTATTTTGAATTTAATAAGGAAAAGCAAGTGGTTACCTATGATGACAAGGAAAATAATGTAACATTTTTCTATGGCCGGGAAAAATAACTAATAGACAACTGGTAACATCAATAGATCACCATGACATCCACCCAATAATTGCTGGATTGAAAACCGAAAAAGGGGAAATCGGGGAAGTCGGAATATTTAAATACTCCGTTCAATCCCAGGGTGCTGTCGGCCAAAGCGGTTAAAGGGCCATTGGTGATGGCGTTTTTTAATCCAAAAAAAGTAGCGGAATAATTACCCAGGCTACTAAAATAAGCGGCGATATACATTTTATTGGCAATAATCGGTACGGCTTCCGGGAAATAGATACTCTGCCAGCCGGAATCGGTTTCATTTTCGCATACCACTGTCGCCAATGGCGCTCCGTAGTCGTTATACAATTGTACCGTATGCGTTCCGGTATTACCGGAAGTTTTATAAAATTTAATACCCTCCACTTTCCCGTCTATGGCCGATGTGAATTTTGTGCCTACCTCAATACCACCCATCTTATCGTTGATGGTTTGGCTGGAAGGTGTCAGGTTTGTAAATATGCTAACGGGAGCAGGTGTGTAACCTCCCTCGTAACTATATTCTTTGGAACATGAAATAATCAGAAAGAAAATACACAGCAGTGTAATAAATTTCTTCTTGTCCGTTATATCCGCCAAAACATTTATCTTTTTCATACTACCCTCGTTGGTGCACCGGCAAGTCTTCATGGCTCAATACGGCCTAAATATACCGGGTTCGTCCGCTTTTCTGCTGCAAATAAATACTCAGTTATTGGAAGATTTTTGATCCCTTACACTGGAGATCCGCTGGCTTTACGAGGATGGGGATACGGTAATGATCAACTCCCGGGCTTGTCGATGGAGGATCTGAAAGATTCAGGTTAAATATAGCAAAAAACCTGAAGACATCAAATGAAACGTGGAAATCCTGCCATAAAATCTATCCATGAAACATCTTCGGAAATAACTTCATGAAAGTCAAAATAGCGACAACGATGATCACGGCCCATATATAAACAGGTATCTTATTTTTTTCCTCATATTTTTCCTGCGCCAGATCCTTCATATAAATCATCCCCTTCCCGGTAACCGACCATTTAAGGCTATCAGGGTTGTCCGCTTCCGCAGGGTATTTTTGCTCCAGATAACCCTCTTTAAATAACTCATTAAGTGTATTTTCCAATTGAAAATCCTCATCCCCGGTTACCGCTGCTTCAGCCTGGATCTCACTGACCGGCCTTAGTTCTTCCTCCAGAAGAAATGTGAAAACGAGCAGTTGCCGCTCCTTTTTAAGATTCATAGCCTAAAGCTACTGGTTGGCAAATGAAATCCAAGTCCTGACTCTTTTCGTAATTATTTGTGACAACCGGATGATAAAACGTCTGGTTCTTTGTGGATAATCCATGGCCCTGCCAGTCCTGGCAGGGCCTTTTAATTCATATGCTGGCAAATCCGGCCAGTCCGGCCGCAGCATTTCGTTTTTCATATACCTGTCGCAGCCAGGGCTGACAAGCCGCTCAAACATTTTTGCATCGACAGCTTCCAGATGCCGCTTCAGTTCATCTACTGTAGCAGTTTGAAAATGATTGCGATGGTAATGGTAAACAAGGTAAATAAACCAACCAGGAAAACATAGTCGGCAATGTTCTCAAATAACAAGCTTCTTTTTGCTCTCCGTATTGCTAAAAAGGAGAAAATACAACTGATCATAAACAACACCATCGAGACGGCGGTAAATTCGTCAATCAGCGTGTTGGCATCCAGTTTCAGCGACTTCAGTGAAGTAAATACCACATAACAAAGACCAAATAATGTGGCAGAAGTATTTAAGATATGGGATGTCTTGTCATTTGCTTCTCTCATCATCTGACGAAACTAATGATTCTTGATAGTGATAAAGAATATTTTCGTCAGATCGATATAATTGAAGACAGCCTTGGAACTATGTATCGTACCGTCTGCCCCACCGGTCGGATTCAATGGCAGGGTACTCCAGCTATGTGAATAGTCAAATGTCTGGAGGGTCGTCGTAATATTATTCGGCACTGTCCAGGAATAATAGAATTCAATATTACAGATCATCGGACCCACCGGATGTATCATCCATCCGTAATTTGGGTAATTGATCGGTACATAATCACTCACCTGTGTGTATTGCGCAGGCGTCTGATCAGTCAGCGTGCCTGGTATATAAGAAAGCAGGTTTGTAATCTTAATATCAGTCAGTACGAATCCGGGTATTGTATCAAATGTGATGTATATCTGTCCGGAGTCCCGGGCCGGCACGGGATAGTTCACCCCCAGCGAATAGGAATAAACGGTATCCCTCGTCACTACGGTATTTGTCCTCACAACCGTATCATGCTGCAGCAAAGTATCTGTTGTAGTCTTTATCAGAATCATCGTATCATGCCTTACCTGGATTACCGTGTCTAAATGATTGTCATATTTAATGACCGTATCCATATGAATCGCCACCCGGGTAATAGTGTCTGATTTTAATTGCGGTATGTAAATGGTATCGTGGATATCGTGAATGACGTCTATTTTCTTTGTGCAGGAGTTCAGGCACACGATGGACGCGACAGATAGGAGGATTAAAAAGTATTTCACTTGTTCAGTTTAATGATGCGATGACGGGTCCGTCAATAGGTTGGAAGTTGCGGTAGAACGCAGGGGCATTTCAGATTTTATCGGATGGAAGGCTGATCTTAGGAGGAGTTGGATTCATCAGTTGATGAAATGGCGAATGCCAGATTTGTAAAAATAGGCAATTTTATCCCGGATTTGAAAGTCTTTTTCAATTTAATTCTCCACAAACCTTTTACAGCAAAGGATTACAGCCGTTACTGCTTAGTATTTTTACTGTGCGGGAAGTAATAACTACAAAAAACAACGCATTGAACGATGCTGCTATTGGGAGGAGCCGGTGCAGGTTTGACAGCGATTGACGGCTCTGGTTAATTCTTCTTTAGATTATGGTCGACAAACTGGTCATAACTTTTCTTAAACACCTGGTATTTAAAAACACCATTCACGGGTTTTTCCTTACCGGTCTCTGCATGATTGATCAATTCAAAATAAGCCTGCGGATATTTATTGGAGTATAATTTGGGAAGAACGCCGGCACCCGATAATCCGAAGTATAAAGAAAATATGGTGAACAGAGATAGCAACAGGAATAATCTGTCCTTAAATCCGGCAATGAAATTAAATGCAGATTTATTATCTCCTTCGAGTAAAAAATTTCCTTTGAAGATGGCCCAGAGAAGGAAAACAAATGCCAGGATCAGTGCGAGACCACCGGTCCATCGGGCGATCTGTGGTTTGAAAGTAATCTCCACCATGGCGATACAGAATAGTACAATACTCAGATAGGCAATCAGGATGAGCCCCGCGAGGGTTTTGTTTTTTAAATGGATGATGGTAAACCAATGCCTCAGGCGTGTTAAATAATTTAATGCAAGTATCAGGGCCGCTGCTACAAATATCCATTCGATAGAAGGAAAATAGACCTGAAGTGTTCTCAGTGTAAAAATGAACGCCAGAATAAAAAGAACAAAAAATTCAACAGCCTGTTCAGTTCTGTTCGGCTCATGAGCCCGCAGGGTCTGAATAAACTGAATAAAAAACAGGAGACCAAATGCCATACAGACACCACTGATGATGGGAATACCGTAGCTGTTCTGTGCCATGGACGCAAATCCTCCCATGATCAGGAGCACCGTCAGCAAATAATAAACGGTGTTGTAACTTTTCATCAGTTCGGTATGAAATTTATAAAGTTCTGCTTCCAGTCCAGGTATCTGTCAAATGCCTGCCATTGATGATCACCGTTCTTTCGTTCTTTTACCCGGCTGTCTTCTCTTAGTATGATTGCACGGCAGATGAGATCCTGTGATTCAGTCAGTGTTTTGGGAATGGAGGTCAGCGCCCGGTAATAGTTACCTTCCCCGCCGATTCCTTCAACTTTCGCCAAAATGCCGGAAAATTTGTAGTCCTGCGGAATATCTCTCAGGAGGTCGTCTGCTCCGTTATTTAATTTTTCGCTGCCAATTTGTGATAAAACACGTATTTGTCCGACCCGGCAGTCCAGTTGCGGTGTAAGGGTTGTAAAGTCAATTTTTGGAGATATGGCATAAATAGAATCCAGATAAACAAATGCCAACGGATTACTATCCTTATGATACAATTCCTCTGCCATCTGCTGGTAACAGATCGTACGGTAAATTTCTTCAAAAGAAAATTTACCAGCCAGCAAATTGGCTTCGGGGATATGATCAGAGGTGGCCAGGTTTAAGCAGAGATCCTTCATCATGTTCAGAAAAAATATCTTTTCAAGATATTCATACTTATCCGACGACGCCGTGATATTTTGAAGATCGAGCAAATGAAAGTATTTCATACCGATGACCGTGTCATTCCTTTCAAAAGCGCGATTAGCCAGGATTAAATAAAAAAGATTTCTGTCAAATGATTTTCCTTCCGGATGCTGATCCACAAAAGTTAATATTTTAATTAATATTTCATCCGGCATGCGAAAGGTTTTGGAATACTCTTCCGGCGAGAGTTCGGTTTTCCATTCAAATGCTTTGGCTACCCAGAAATGTAACGACTGAAGGTCATCCCCTGTTTTATAATATGATTTCAGCAGGTCCTTCCTGAGCAGATAATTAAAAAAATAATCTGTATGATAGGACCAGCTAAACCAGCCGTCGCGATAGTCGGGGTATATGAGCAGATTCTTTCTTTTTACATTGCTCGTTCTCACTCCGTCTCCATTATAAACCAGGGTGGAAGATTCCGTTCCTTCCAGATACACGGGATCCAGTTTGCCTTCAAGCAGAACAGCCTGGTCAAGCCAGGCATCCAGCCGGCTTGAGTCGACAGGCATTTTCCTGTCGAACCAGTATTTGGAATAAAACATGGCTTTACGTTTATCGTTCAATGCCAGTGTATAATTCATGGCAGCCGGATCCTTCATCTTATGAATCACATTTTCATAATCTTCTTCCATGGCATCAAATACCGCACGGTCACAAAGACACAGGTTTGGATACAACGTTCCGCGCGTAGAACGGTAATAACCGGTGATGATATTGATCTGGTACATATGCGATATATAACCGGCACGTATAATCGCGTTCCGCAAAATCGTATTCGGCGGATTATCTACCGTGTGGGTAACGAGCCATTGCAGGTATTCGGGTACCCTGTCACGGTGTCCATACTGATAGAGGTATTCGAGTATGTTCAGATGGTTATTCAATATTCGGGGCAATTCAAAATAATCATGTTCATTATTTTCGAGAATCTTTTGAAAACTCCAGTAAACATGTTCCAAATCACCAGCGGCTGCATATAAAGAGGCGAGTGTATGATAACCACCGTTGAAATCCAGTGGCATTCTGCCATCGGGTTCGAAACTGCCTTTTGGATAGTATACGTTGAATGACTCCTCTCCTTCTTTGCCTGCGGCCGGTGAAATTTCATTCAGCATGGCCAGCATATTATTTTGCGTGGGTTTCCCGACGGTCAGCCACATTTGAACCGCTGTATTCAATTCAAAAGGAATGGAGGGACGATACATGCTTTTGTTTTTGTAAAACTGCATCGCCAGATTGTAATTATTGTCTGCAACGGATACAAGAAGATCCTGCTTTTTCCGGTCAGGCATAAAATAATCATCCATTGCCAGCAGTATCACAAAACGATTGGTCTGAGCGAGCCTGTTGTCAGACAGCAGGCTGCTGTCCTGACCCAACAGATCATGAGAAATCATTTGAATCAGACTGGCTTTTAACGGCATCTCGTCCGTTTTATTAAATGCAAGAATCTGATCATACACTTCGTTGGTCAGCTTAACGCGGTTATTAATATAAAGCGATCCAAGATAATGAAGGATGTTTCCGCTGTCATGTCTTTCCTGAAGGAGTAAATAGACTGCTTTCGACTTCAGGTCCACTTCTTCACTTTCAATGAGTGCCTTGGATTGTGATTTAACTTTTTCAATTACCCGGTTATTTTTTTTCAGATCCGCATTGTACCAGTAGAATCCGCTCAGTACCACCATCATCAGAACAGCAGCAACGGCTGCGATACGCCGTGGACCGTATTTCATAAAGGCCCTGGTGATGAATTCTTTTCTTGCACTCCGTTTCAGAAATTCGCGCATATCGGACAACGTGTTTTCTGCATGTTGTTTCGCCAGCGCAGGATCCTCTCTTGATTCGGCATAGCGCATGATCCATCCCGTATTGGGTTTGCAGTTCCTGTACCAGTCTTCAAAATAACTCAGTGGACCCACGGGCAGAAGATAGCCTCTGCTTTTGCCACTTTTTTTCCAGCGGTCGAGCTGCTTTTGGAAATCCAGGAATGTGGAATAAAATTCAAATTCCCTGTTCGCCCATTGATTTAACTTATTCCAGTTGCGGATAAGGCTTTCGTGTGTGATGTCCAGTACTGTTGTGGGAGAAAGATTCTGACTTGACGGGTCATCCGTAATAAAAGGCCTGATAAATGAATTTCCCTGTTCGCGGAATATATTTAACACGCCACCGATCACTTCAGATGTGAGCCTTGGATTATTAACAATGCCTGTAATTTCTTCCAGGCTCATCCGGTTGCGGACCGCACGGCTGTTGTCAATTTTGGTGAGACAACTAAAACTGATGGCAATGATTCTTTTTGCTTCCTGCTGGGTAACGGGTTTGTCCTTATGCCGGTTGTTATAATATTCCCAGGCATTCTCATACAGCTGATTCGCGTGGATCTCAATGATCCTTGCCAGTCCCGTATTTTTATAGAAGCCCTGTTGTTGCACGGGCATTGCATTGAACCAGTCCCTGAATCTTTTTATTTCTTCATCCGGTAAGTCCTCTGCCGGCATACCCCCTACCATCGCATAGTGTATCAGATCGAGTTCTTCCTCACCCTGGTTGGCAGCTGCCCATATCCTGCTCAATGCATGCTGCAAAATAGGCAGCTGGTCAAGGCCTTCAGCAATATCAAAGACCAGCCTTTCGATCAGTCGCTGTGAAATATGGATCCCGCTAAGCAGGGCGGGTTCTTCAATCACCTGTTTTAAATCTTTTCTTTTTAAGCGGGGAACAAAAAACTGGGAGAAGCCGATATATTCAGGCAGGCCGCGAAAAGCGGAGCACTGTCCGATATAATCCGATCGCATGGTACAGACCAAATAAACCGGAAGATTTTTGCGAATGGCGATCCTTGCTGTTTCTAATATCAGGTTCACAACGATCTGTGAGTCCCTCGAGACCGTCTCGTTATAAAAATTTTCAGGGTTGGTAAAAAACTCCTCGAACTGATCTACGATGATCAACAGGTTGGCTGCTTTTCGTTTTTTGTCTTTCAGTTCAGTTTCGGATAAATCTGCCGGTACATTTTCTTCATCCAGATAAAATGAAGAATTGGTATAGAGATCGACCAGGGAAGAATATCCCCTTCTCAATTCAGTCTCCACGGTGGCCGGACTGATGTCGAATTCACGCGAAAGCGCCCTGGCCATATTCTTTACGGGATCTCTTTCGGGTCTGAAATCAGCAATCACCCAGTTGGAATATTTCGCCCTGAAAAATCCGGCCCTCGCGTTCGGAATGAGCCCGGCGTAGATGAGTGAAGATTTTCCTTCGCCGGAAGCACCGGTAACCATCAGGAATTTATTTTGCTCCAGCAATGCCGTGATCTGATCAACCTGCAGATCCCTTCCCTTAAAATAAAGGCTTTCCTCCTCCGTAAAAGAACGAAGACCGGTGTAAGGACATATATGAATCTCATCAACTGTGCTCGTCGACATAAATGATGTTCCGGTTATCTCTTGAAATAAGGTTATCCATAAATCTTTTCCATGCCGCATTTTCGGCTGGCTGTGCTTCGGTATATCCTCTCATGATATACCAGAGAAATTCAGCCTGGTCTGACCCCGAATTAAATTCCGGAATATTCATCATAGCATTATACAACTGTCCGTGAAATGCGAAAGACCGGCAGATTTCCTTATTGGCATCTATTTTAGAGGGAAGGTTTCTGATCAGTGAAAAGGCTTTTGATACATTTTCGTCCGGATTCTGCATCACCATCGCATTTGCGAGAAAGCCCCTGTTCGGTTGCTCATTTGTCCTGTTTTCTTTTCTGTCCAATTCAGCAAGCGCTGAGTCTATGAGCGGTTGTACTTTTTTTGCATCAAATTTTTCTTTCAATAGTTCGGTCGCCGCGAAAGAATAGAGCGTGGAGCGATTTACCGGGTTTTTGAACACCATTATCAACTGACGGGCTTTTTCGAATTGTCCTGCCTTTACATATCCCTCTATGGCAAATCCGATCAATCGGAAAGACTGGTCACGGATAAATCCAAAAAAGTTTTTCTCCCGAAGAAGATTAAAAATATTAGCCTTATCGATCTTGTCGTAATATCCTGCCATTTCTTCCAGTCTTCCGGAATCCTGCGCTTCCTTTCCCAGGTAGAGAAACAGCCAGTTTAAATCAATCAAATTGCTGAGATTTCTTTTTGCGAGTGTCTGTTCAAGATTTTTGAGCACAACATACCGGGGTTTTTCAACCATAAAAGAAGCCCGGCTAATCGAAACCGTATTATAATCGCTGATCCAGGTCGCCAGGAAATTCAATTCGTCACGGCCGGTGTAAAAAGAATCAATCAGTTGATGCTGTTCTATATAATTTAAAAAGGCATCGCCGAAAAAATAGAAAAAGTAAGTCCTTGGTTCAGACGGATGGAAGGGTGTTACCATGTCCGGATAAATAAACAGGTATTTCCGTGGCTTCAGGCTGGCGTCGATCGCATTTTCAACGATTGAAATCGAGGCATTCAGATAGCCCTGACTTGTATTGCGATAAAGGGAAAGCGCCTTATCAAAATATGCATTCACATCCATATCCCCGCTTTCCGCCGGCTCTTTATTCAATGATTTTAAAATGCCTTCGTCTTTATACGAAAGTGCCAGCAAAAAATTCTTCTGATCCCCGGCCGCTGCAAATCGCTCAATTGTTTCCCTGTATTTTTTAAAATATAAGCCGAGTTGTTTCCTGCCGGGATATTTGATATTCAGGTTGATGGTTTCTTCCTGGAAAAAGAAGAGGCGAAAAGTATTCGTTGTCTCCAGGCTGTGCAGGGTTCTTGCAATCATCCTTTCATAAAACTCAACGGATGTTATTTTCTTTCTGGCAGAATAGCCGTCAACGAAAGTATCCAGGCCATTCATATCACCATACCGGAAGTAAACGGCCGCGATATTGGCCGCGTTGTCACCACCGGAAGCATAATCGCCCTGAAAATTATTCTGACTGTTTGCAAGCAGGGTATCCATGCATCGCAGCACTTTTTCACTGTTCCCTGTAGCTGCGTATACATAAGCCAGCTCCTGATAAAGCCCGTTATGTTTGAATCCATAATTCTGCGCTTCGGAGCCACTCAGCATCAATTTATCGCGTCCGTAATTATCTTTTAACCAGTCGGATTTTAATCCTCCCTGGAAAGGCGATAATATATTGAGGACCTGTGTTAATTCTTCATTATTAAAACCCTGAAAATTGATGGTATAAGTCAGTGCACGATTTAAATTTCCGATATCATGAAAATTTACGGGTTGTTTGTCTAAAATATTTTTTACCCAACGGCTGCTACGGAGCACATTATTTTGGCGCCAGTTTGCAAACCGCGGATCCGGACGATAGAAATCTGCCATGTCCAGGTTCTGGCCATACATATTGATTTCATTCAATACGGAAGAAAGTAATCGCGGGTTATCGATTGGCACCCGGAATAAAGCCAGCAGACTATCGGTAACAAAAAGTACCCGGGAGATCTGTTCTTTTGGCTCATCCTTTCCCTGGTAAATCAGGAGCGATGCGAGACTGTTCAACAATTTGATCCTTTGAACCGAATCGGGTATGGATCTGACCAGTTCATCAATGGATGTTTGTCCTGTTTTTAATTCTTCTGTAATTAAATAGGAAATACTGGCGTGGTCGGTTTTGGGATTCGCTGCCAGTTTCATGGTCTGTTCCTGAATGGAATTCAGCACGTAGCTGTTCTGTTTTCTGAAATAGCTACGGATCGTAAATGAACTCAATACCAGGAGCGCCAGTATACCCAGGAGCACGGCTATACGTTTGGGCCCATAGCGCATGATGCTGCGCGTTATTACATGTTTTGCCGCGCTTTTTTTAAGAAACGCACGGGAATTGTTCAGGATCTCGCCGGCATGCTGCAATTTGGTTTCGCTATTCGTTTCTTCCGGCAGATAGCGCGCGATCCACCACGCATTCGGCTTCGCCTTGTTGTACCAGTTTTCGAAATATGTTAATGGCCCGATGGAGAGCAGGAAATTGTTTGACCTGCCACTATTTACCCACCTGTCCAGCTGTTTTTCAAAATCGAGCGAAACAGAATGACTGTCATATTCTTCCTTTGCCCATTGTCCGAGATACTGCCAGTTTCTGATCAGGCTTTCGTGTGTGATATCGAGCACCGTATCCGCCTGAAGGGTTCTGCCTGATGCGTCTTCTTCATTAATAAACGGATTGATAAATGTGTTGGCAGGCTCTCTGAAAATATTCAGAATGGTCCCCACCGTTTCATGATCAACGGCGGGGTTTCCGAGGATGTGTGTAATTTCCTGCAGCGTCATCCGGTTACGAACAGCACGGCTCTGGTCGATTTTGGTGAGACAGGTAAATGCTGTGCGTATAATCGTTTTTACTTCTGAATCAGAAATGGTCTTACCTGTTTTTGACTGATAATATCCGGCAGATTGTTCGTATAACTTATTGGTATGCGTGTCCAGCACATTCTGCAGGTTCGGCGCGTGATAACAGGCTTTTATTTCAACCGGCAGGGAACTAAACCATTCATTATATCTCTGCACCTGTTCTTCAGGCAATTCGTTCACGCTCATACCACCGACCATCGCATAATGCAGCAGATCCATCTCTTCATTGCCACTGTCAGCCGCTATCCAGATTTGTTTCAGTGCATGTTGCAGAATCGGTAACTGATCCACGCCTTCTGTCAGATCCTGAATCAGGCGTTCTGTCAGTCGCCGGGCAATCCGGTTTCCGCTCAGTGTGGCGGGTTCTTCAATCACCTGCTGTAATTGTGACCGATTGAGACGGGGAACAAAAAATTGCGAAAACCCGATATATTCCGGCAAACCGCGGAATGCTGCACACTGACCGATATAATCAGAGCGCATCGTGAATATCACATATATCGGAATATCCTCATCAAGAGCTATACGCGCCGTCTCCAATAAAAGATTCAGCACGAGGTTCGCGTCACGGGAAGGCGCGCCATGCTGATAATTCTCGGGGTTCGTGAAAAATTCCTCGAACTGATCAACCAGTATGATCAGATTGGCGGCTTCTCTTTTTGCAAATGCCCTTCCCTTGTCGTCTGTCTGCAGCCACGCGGAAGACTGCGTGTCAACAAAACGTTTTGAATTTCTGTACAGATCAACGAGTGCAGAAAACCCGTGATTCAATTCTCCCTGTACAGTATCGGTATTTGATATATCCAGTTGTTTCGCCAACGCATTCGCCAGGTTCTGTAAAGGAGTGCGTTCAGGTCTGAAATGCGCAACACACCAGTTTGTATATTTCGATTTTAGGAATCCGGCCCGGGCGTTTGGAATAATTCCCGCGAAAACAAGTGAGGACTTTCCATCGCCGGATGCACCGGTCAGCATCAGGAATTTATTTTTCTGAAGCTGAAGCGTTGCCTGGTCTATGTCTTCTTCCCTGCCCTTAAAATAGAGCGATTCATCTTCCGAAAAAGATCTTAAACCGGTATACGGACAAATCTGATCGTTATCAAACATGTGCTTCGACGGAATGGCCCGTTGGGTTGTATGAAGAATGAAGATGTCTCATGTGCGGGCTTCCCCTTTATATATGCTGTTGCTGCTTTCTTTGTTTTGCTAAACCACTTCGCTATATACTTTCTTCACCTGGTCAGGAATGGTTTCTTTGGGCATGATAACGGATATCACGCGTGGTGCTTTAAAATTACGCGCCAGATTTGTACGCGGATCATCTTCGCCAACCAGAAACATCGGAGTGGGT
>DASXKM010000094.1:0-3630 GCA_036496825.1 Puia sp.
CATCGGATTTCATATTGTCGACAGTAAGGATAAATTGTTAGGAGCTGTTTCTGAGGAGTTCGTCACAGTAAAAAAGGCAATCAAAAAGAAACTGGCAAATAAGAAAGCTTCCGGGTCCAAATCAAAAAAAACCGCAAAGAAGAATTCTCCACCAAAGGCTAACGCGAAAATTTCTGGGAAAGCAAAACAACTGACAAAAAAAACAAACCCGGCCAAAGCGGTGAAGAGAAAAGCCGAAAAGGTTAAAAGACTTGCCAAAAGCACTTTGAAAAAATAATAAAACTTTCTTAACTAAAATTAAAATAAAAGTCTCCCCAAAAGAGGAGACTTTTCCCTTCCCACTATCCAATAAAAAGTAGAGCCGTCTGAAGCATTATAGTGATACGCGTCCTTCGATTGAATCGTCGAATGTTTTACCCATGACTGCTCCCAACATGATCTTCACGGCGGCCACTGCATTACCATGTTTGGTGTCCCAGTAATACCCATTATCCGGAATCACTTTAATAACAGAGATGCGGGGGTCGTTTTCTCCCTCAGTAAACCAGGTTTTAAGAGCGGGTTCCCAGAGATCTTTTATAATGGTCTTATCCTTAGATAAACTGGCTCTTCCCTTCAGGTAAAGAAAATCCGAGTGCGCAGACCCCTGAAAATAGAGATGCACTTCGGGGTCCATGGTCAATTCACTGTTTTTGTGACTATCATTGGAACTAAGAAACCACAGTGAACCATCGCCGTCGACTTTCTGTACACTCATCGGTCTGACCCCTTCTGATTCACCACCCGCCTGCCGGGTGCAGAAAAAACAGGATTTATTCTTTTCGATCAGCTCTTTTATTTTTTCTGCCGCCTTTTCCGCATAGAGGTTCTCGTGATTTTCTTCAGGCTGGTTTTTATTAATACTGTCCATGAATGACTGGTTTAATTTTTAAAATGAGAATACGTAGTTATTAGTTTAAAAATTATACCATGCGGATTTGAATTCAAATGATGGAATCGTTTCTTTAAAACATGCGTAGTTAGTTTCGCAGTGATGAAAAAATTTCCTATGGGAAAATATCCCACGCCGGACCGATCCCTAAAACGCCCCGGAATTCCCTGGCATCGTTTTTTCCTTCTTCAATTGATTTCTAACATTAAAAACAATTGTATGCCACAGAAGTATCACGAGAGAGCTGCCGGTCATCATAAAATGGCAGTAAAGCATCAAAGGTCCAATGCTATCTGTTATGCCCATTATAACTAAATCTGTATCTGTTTTCGCACCAGGATTCTAATCATCTTTGCAGATCAAATCATCGTTATGGAATCTTTTTTTCAGGTGGTTGCATTCACACAGCAACCATTCGGCGGAAATCCTGCTGGTGTAGTCGTTACAGATTCAGAATGGAATACAGAATTCATGCAGCAGGTTGCGATGCAAAATAATTTACCGGCAACCGCCTTTTTAACTTACGGCGATAATGGCTTTAGGATCCGTTGGTTTACAGCAAAAAAAGAACTCGCTCTATGCGGACATGCTACATTGGCCAGCGCCCATGTGCTTTTTTCGAAGGGCATCGTGCCAGTCGGAAATAAAATTCATTTTGTCACTAGTAAGAATGATTTGTACGCCTGGTGTGACAGCGGATGGATCACAATGGATTTTCCTGCATACTCCTGTTCACCTGTTGATTTGCCCTCGGATCTCCAATCCATTTTTACGGAGAAATTCAAAGCAGGATTTTATACGCAGGATAAGTTTCTCATTGAACTCGAAAATGAATCTGCCGTGAAGAACTTCATCCCGGATTTTAATGCGCTCGCCAAATATAAATGTATCATCACAGCGGCAACGGATGCGGCATCGCGCTATGATTTTGTGTCCCGTTTCTTTGATCTACCCGATGGAATTCCGGAAGATGCCGTTACCGGATCCGCGCATTGCAGCCTGGCCACTTTCTGGTCAGCGCGTCTCGGTAAAAATCATTTGAATGCTTTTCAGGCATCTTCAAGAGGTGGTGAATTAAAAATAGTACTCGATCAGCAGCGTGTTCAGATCTCTGGTCAGGCCCTAACCGTCATTGAAGGAAGATATTTACCTTTCATCCAAAAAGAGTTACAAAAGAATTAGATATTCTTTAGATTACGAATAGATTCGTAAGAATAACCCACCGTAAAATAATTCTGAATTTCTCATGTGGCTGTTTTTAAATAATCGGCCCACGGGCCTTGTTTTTACAAGGTCCTCTTTGATTAAGTATTTATAATTTCGGCGAAATATAAATATGAGGTCTAAATCAAATCTTCTGATCTGCATGCTGTTTCCTTCCCTTTTCAGTTGTCATAACGAAACCACAACCATTCAGAATAAAACGGCTAGCAGCGCAATGAGGTCGACGCCGGTCTACCCATTTACTGCAAAATCCTCACTGAACTGGCGGCCGGGAGACGAGAATAGCGCGGCGCTCGTTTTAGATTGTCTGAAGAAATATGTGAACGGAGACATAAAAGGATGCACGGATTATTTTGCTGACACCGCTGAATTTATAAGCGATAGATTTTATTTAAGGGGCGGCCGGGAT
The DNA here is from genome assembly GCA_036496825.1 of Puia sp. Classification (GTDB taxonomy): domain Bacteria; phylum Bacteroidota; class Bacteroidia; order Chitinophagales; family Chitinophagaceae; genus Puia. Next base: position 2,565 of record DASXKM010000094.1, read on the forward strand.
AGCTTACGATCAATCATTGCTGATATGCGCGGGGCTTCGGACAAGGTTTCAAAAAATTTCGATACATGGCTCATCAGGTACTATCCCGATCAGGATGAAACCAAAGTAACTTTGTGGTACACGGAAATAATGACCGATCATAAAGGGAAAACAGATTCCATTTATTATACGGATGACGTAACGATAAAAAATGGAAAGATTCTTGTTTATGATGAAAAGCAACGGCAGTTTCCAGATGCCATTGCAAAATAATCATATAGAGAACAATAAAATTTAAATACAATGACACTCGAAAATAAAAATGCAATTATATACGGCGCGGGCGGGTCATTGGGCGGCGCGGTGGCGAAAGCATTTGCAGATGCCGGCGCCAGGGTATTTATTACGGGACGTCATATCGATGCCCTGCTAAAACTGGCGGACGAAATACTGAACGATGGTGGTCTCGTGGAAGCGATCGAGGTAGATGCGCTGGATGAAAAAGCGATCAGCCATTGCCTCGACAGGATTGTAGCCCAGGCAGGGACGATCGATATATCCTTCAATGCGATCGGGGTGCCGGTCGTACAAAATATTCCGCTGGTGGAAATTTCAGTTGATGATTTTATGAGTCCCATTACCAACATAATGAGATCCCAGTTTCTGACATCAACGATCGCTGGAAAAATTATGATGAATCAGGGAACCGGAATTATATTAACACTGACTGCAACGCCTGGTGGGATTGGTTATCCGTATACCGGTGGTTTTGCACCTTCCTGTAGTGCTCTCGAAAGTTTTTCCCGTAACCTGGCCGCAGAGTTAGGCGTTTACGGTGTGCGCGTAGTGAATATGCGGTCGGGCGGTTCTCCTGATTCAGCCGTTTTTAAAAATGCGATCGATAATCATTGGGATATCATGGAACCTGTTTTCAAACAAATGGAGGCAGATACCATGCTGAAGAAACTACCGATGATGGCTGATATCGCCAACCTTGCTGTTTTCCTTTCTTCCGACCTTGCCGGAAAAATCACGGGTGTAACGGTCGATATAACTTCCGGCACAACCGCAGGATTAAATTACAAAG
>DASXKM010000095.1:0-3726 GCA_036496825.1 Puia sp.
TTGAATCCACCTGCGGGCATCTTAAACGGCGTTCCTCCTACATGATGAGAAACCCAGGAAAGCCCCATATCCCTGGTTAATTTTGCAAACTCTTTTGAGGTCATGCCATAGTATCCACCTTTTACACTGAAAGCGGATTCGAGATCTTTATAACCAATCTCCGCAACTTTTTTGAGTGTGCCGCTTACATCATCATCGATGGTGCCTCCCAGCGTATACAGTTGCAATCCGATGGGATGCAGGGCATTCTTTTCGAGCAGTGAAGCATATCCCTTACGAGATAAAATAAGTCCGCCAAATGCCATGAGACTTGTGTTCCGTAGAAAATTTCTTCTGTTATGCATATTGAAGTTTTTGAAAGATGATTGAATCTGGGCTACCGTTCGTGCACCGGCAGATCAGGGTTGTTTTTTATTATTGAATTTGATATTTGAAACCGACATCAGGGGCTGATCGCCCTTTGCATTTTCATTTTTGAAAACAAAGTATATGTCATGTATCCCACTGACCGGTTTGATATCTGTTTTTATACCTGGTCTCGCGAAAGGGTTGCTGAAGCCGGTTGACGGTTTGCGGTTGGCGGTTGACGGTTGACGGTTGGCGGTTGACGGCGCGGTTTTCCCCTTTGCACCACCGGAATTCTGCGCTGCATTGGCAGCGCTTCCACCGAAATCAGGATTTTTTGATTCAATATTTACCTGACCCAATAATTCACCGTCGGGCTTATCCAGCCTGACTTCTATCGTTCCTCCCAGGTATCCCATCATGGGGAAGGCCATCGCACTAATCTCCAGTTGCGGTATGCCTGACAGGTCGATTTGTTTAAATCCGATATATCCGTTTGCCTTGGGAATGATATTTAGAGAAACGGCGAACATGGTCTGCAGATTTACTTCCGCGCGGTAAGTGGTGTCGGCTGTACCGGGACTTAATTGCGGGCTGCGCAATATTTTTACTTCTTCGGTGGTGATGGCCTCCGATCCCTTTGCACTTTTATCTGTATAGGCAGCCCTGACAATCAACTTTCCCTTTCCATTATCTCCTTCCGGAATTTTGGGTGTGTAGGTTCCTTTCAAAGGAAGCGTACTGATTGTCTTTTGTTCAGAACTGAGGATATAATTGACGATCGTGCGGGCATCGTTGAGCGAAATGGAAGGATGCGCCGGCATATTGACCGTCCCCCACACGCCGGATCCACCCGATCTTATTTTCTTTGGTAACGAATCCAGGGCCCAGGCGTATTGAGATTTGTATTTCTCTGCAATCTCCACGAATTCCGGTCCGACAGATTTGGAATCCAGATGATGGCAATTATTACAGTCCACATTATTAATCATGGCTCTTGCAACGGCGAAGCGGGTAGTTGCATCTACACTCCGTTGTTCCTGCACAAGTTCAGCCACATCGAATCCTTCTGAAGTATAGTCAATGCTCGCGGCCACCTGGCGGGGATCTACCCGGCCATCTTCTTTATCCGTCACATTTATGTCGTACGCAAATGGTATATCCGGAAAAAAGAAAGTTTTGTTTCCGGTGATATTCACGTTCACCAGTGGCGGATCATTACCCGCGATAATTTTTATCGCCTGACTGTTTTTCAAACCTGCGTGGCTGGTAACAGTTAGTTTGGCCATATAAGATCCCGGCTGATCCAGGCTGATGGCTGGATTGGGTTCTGAATATGTGCTGATTGTTTTACCGCTGTCAGTTGCGATGGTCCAATCGTATTTCAGCGAATCGCTATCGAAGTCCCTGCTGCCTGCGGAAGAAAGATTGACCTTTAACGGAACAGCACCCCCATGTACGCTGGCCGTTGCATGTACGAGCGGCGTTCTGCTGCCTGAATTGTATTCAATGCGAACCAGTTTTGAATTATCACTTTTCCTGAACCAGTTGCTGCCATATTCCAGCACATACAAATCGCCATTCGGGCCAAACTTGATGTCGATCGGTTCTATCGGCTGGTATGACGGAAGAAAACGTTCCATTGATTTATAATCTCCATTCTCCTTCATCGTGATTGCCATAATCCAGCCGCGGGAGAGATCAGCGGCGATCCATTTTCCTTCATAGTATCCGGGGTATGGACGTTTTGCATTTTTGAAATTGGCCTGCCGGTATATGGGACCTCCCACGGCACATCGTGACCCCGAACCTACGAGCGGATATTTTTCCGAATTACGATATGGGTAAGAAATAAAAGCAGGTTGTGCAGGGGGCAGTTCATTGATCCCCGTGTTGTTCACAGAATAATTGGTTGGTTTTGCAGGATCCTTTCCCGGTGACACTGAATCATTCAAATAATTATACATCGGGTAAGCTACATTTTCGCCAATGAAATAAGGCCAGCCAAAATATCCCGGTCCCCTGGCCTGATTAAACTCATCCATTCCCATCCGGGTTGTTCTTGTATCCTCGTTTGCATCCGGGCCCACTTCTCCCCAATACAGCCATCCGGTTTTTGTATCAAGGGAAGGGCGCCATGGATTGCGGTCGCCCATGATATAAATTTCAGGTCTTGTTTTGGCGGTTCCTTTTGGAAAAAGATTTCCATCCGGAATACTGTATGTACCATCCGCATTCGGATGAATTCTCAGAATTTTCCCCCGCAGATCATTGGAATTGGCTGATCCGCGCTGGTCATCCCAGTTTTTACGGTCGGGACGTTCGTCCGTCTGCGATTTGTCCGCCACGTTACCGGTATTATTTCCGACGGCCAGGTAAAGATTACCGGATTCATCCCAGGTCATGCCGCCGCCGGTATGACAACATACTTCGCGCTGCGTGGGAATCTCAAGCACTATTTTTTCAGATCCTGCAATGAGTTTGTCATCCTTTATCTCCCATCTCGAAAGAACATGTTTGGAGATGGTCGGATGTGCGTAATATAAATAGGCGAAATGGTTTTCATCAAATTTCGGATCGACGGTAAAACCGATAAATCCTTCTTCGGCTTCTGTTACTTTTCCATCCTTACTGGTATATTTTGTATTTACGGGTATGGTACCCACTAAATTGACCGTTTTATCAATGGGATTATAAACCTTCAATACACCTTTGCGTTCATTGATATAGACTCTTCCATCCTTCAGTACTTCAAAATTCATCGGTTCATCCAAATCACCTTCAGCGGTTAATTTCACAGGCGTGAACCGGTTATCATCCGGCTTTACGGTATCGGACGTCACAGTGTTCGTCCCCGATGTCTTTTGATTGCAGGAAATCATGGACTGGCTGATCGCGAAGGCAATCAGGCCTGAAATAAAAAAGGCGCGTAACCGGTGGCAGCAATCTATGTTCATGTGGTTATTTTAGAATGTGGAGGGAGGATTGATTTAAAAGTAAACCCGCGGCTTTTAATCATCTATTAAAATGCGACCAAACCCCAAAACTCATATACAAAAAATGGGCCCTCCGTATTTAATATGTGGCTGTCATTCTAAAAAAGCGCTTCCTGAATCTTTGAATGGCCGATCATCCATGCGGGATCATTTAAATGACCGTTACCATCTTCTTCTCTTTTTTTTGCAGAAAATACCAAAATACTTCAGTCAGACAGGGAAATCAGTATAAATTTTACTAAAACCAATCTGTCAATTGGCATACAAGTCTTATTTGCGGTTTTTTTGTGCACCCGAAGCGTTTTTCAATTAGGCCCAGGGCCCTGACCTGAGTAACTTACTGTACGCTTATTCTAACCAACCTAAATCTAAAGAAAATGAATAC
>DASXKM010000096.1:0-3851 GCA_036496825.1 Puia sp.
ATTTGTCCCTCTATGAGTTATATTGCCACCGCCAACGCGATCAAATACGTGGGTGCAAAACCGGTATTTGCGGAAATAAATCCGGCTAATTATAATCTGGATGTCCAGGATACGGAAAGGAAAATTACCGGTAAAACCAAGGCCATCCTGTTGGTTCATCAGATTGGCATGCCAGCCGATATAGACGCATTCAGGGAACTGGCATCGAAACACAATCTCAAGCTGATCGAAGACGCTGCCTGCGCAGCCGGTTCTTCCTATAAAGGAGCTAAAATCGGAAGCCATTCAGATTTGGTTTGCTTTTCATTTCATCCGAGAAAGGTGATTTCAACCGGCGACGGCGGAATGATTACTACAAATAATGAATCATATTAAAACCGCATGAAACTGCTAAGGCAGCATGGAATGTCGGTGAACGACCGAACCAGACATGAGTCATCCAAAATTATATTTGAGGATCATCTGGAAATCGGATACAACTACCGGTTAACCGATATCCAGGCGTCTGTCGGAATTCAGCAACTCGAAAAACTGGACTGGATTATCGCAAAAAGAAGAAAAATAGCTCTTCGCTATCACAAGGCTTTTAAAGACCTCAAATATGTTCAATTGCCAAAGGAAAAAAAGGGTTATATCAGTAACTACCAATCGTATAGTATTTACCTGAAGGATAACTGTCCGGTTTATCGAAATGAAATCATGCAGAAGATGCTGGACGCCGGGATTTCAACGCGAAGGGGAATAATGACAACGCATCGTGAAACAGCTTATAACAAAGAATATGCTGGTTTATTATTACCCATATCAGAAAAATCAAGTGACAGAAGTATTATTCTGCCTCTTTATATTCCAATGAAAGAAAAAGATATTCAAAAAGTTATAGACTGTTTCACATCATTATTAAAATGAGACCTTATTTTCGCAATAGATAAAAAACATTCCGGTTTCCGGGAGACAATTGAATTCAGGTTTTTTAATATAATTAATTTATGATCAGGGTTGGAATTATCGGAATAGGGAAAATGGGTATTTCACATCTGGCCATTCTGGGAGCGCATCCGGATGTTGAAGTGGTTGGCGTTTGCGACACCTCTAAAATGATGACTGAAGCAATTGAGAAATACAGTGGATTTCCAAGCTTTACGGATCATATGAAAATGTTGGAAAAAGCAAAACCAAACGCAGTATTTGTTGCAGTGCCGACGAAGTTTCATGCAAGCATAGTGGAAGACTTACTGAACAGGGATATTCATGTTTTTACCGAGAAACCTTTTTGCCTAAACCCGGAAGAAGGTAATAGTCTGGTTGCTAAGGCAAAACAAAAAAACCTGGTTAATCAGGTTGGGTATCATAATAAATTTGTGGGTACTTTCCAGGAAGTAAAAAAAATCATTGACAGTGGCTGTCTGGGTGAAATCTATCATTTTCACGGACAAGCTAACGGACCGGTAGTTGTAAAGCCAAAACAGGATACCTGGCGGTCAAATCCGGAAGAAGGGGGCGGCTGTCTGATGGACTATGCTTCTCACGTGATAGACCTTATTAATTATTTGCTGGCACCCGTTACCAGCGTAAAAGCCAGCGTCCTAAAATCAATTTTCTCAAAGTATGTGGATGACGCCGTATATGCCATGCTCGAATTGGATAATCAGGTTTCCGGACTGCTAACGGTAAATTGGAGCGACGATACCATCAGGAAAATGTCGACATCAATAACCATCAATGCCCAAAAAGGAAAACTGATTTCTGATGCCAACGAGCTGAAAGTGTTTTTCAGGGATAATCATTGCCCCGATGGGTACAGTAAGGGCTGGAATATCAAATATGTTACTGAACTTACGAAGGAGGTAGAATTTTATCTGCGTGGGGAGGAATATTCGGCACAAATTGATTATTTCATTAAAGCGGTTCAGGGAAAAGTGCCCAACACAATTAACGATTTTGAAAGTGCATGGCTCACCGACAAAGCAATTTCACTCATTAGAAAAGCGCAGAATTAATATGATGGACAGAATATTATTCGGGGATAATCAGTTTTTTGCGGTAAATCATATTTCAGATGAAAAATCGATGGCCCAGTCGATGCGTTTTAAAGATGACAGCGCGATCATCAGGACACTTGATTTCGCGATGGAAGCAGGGATAAATACTTTTATGTGTACGACGCATGACCGGATTGCAAATATCTGTCAGGTCATTCGGGATAATCCGGAGAAATACAGGGATTTTAAAATTTTCCCCTGTATGCCTTACGCACATAAATATGCCAACGCAGTTACCGAACTGGGAATCGCCGGTACACTTAAACAATACGTTCCGGGAAATTTTGTAGGATCTCTTTTTAAGGGTGGAGTTGCCTTTCTTTCGAAAGATTATATGGCGATCATGGAACTGCTGATCGACGCGGAAATGAAAATGTTCAAAGGCATACAAACACCTGTTATTTTCCTGCAGAATGTGATCACGGATTTATTACTCGGACTAAGAATGACCGAAGTGCTGGTATCATTTCATAAATATGTTGCAAAAAAATATAATGCGGAAGCCGGATATATAACCATGAATCTTCCCCTCTTACTAGATGTACTGGAAGGAGCCGGAATTCAGAATCCCATCATTTGTTCATCCATTAATAAGGCTGGCTTCAGGATGTCGGGAGGCAAGGCAAAATATGAACATATACTCAATACACGGCGGTTCAGAGCCATCGCTATGCAGGTCCTGGCCGGCGGCGCTGTTTCCCCCAAAGAAGCCATTGAATATGTGTGCGGACTTCCAAATATAGAGTCTATTCTATTTGGTGCATCTTCGAAAAACAACATTTATGAAACGGCTTCACTGATTAATCAATTTGATAAAACTTCATTGCGTATTTTTAGTTGATTCGGGCTCAATGAATACCGGAATTTTCAAAATTATCCGGTTAACCGGTCCAGTTCCGTCATGAATAAAACCTCGTTTGTTTTTTTTCGCTCCTTACTCTGGTTATGGGATATCATTTCTCTTAACGCGGTTCTTCTATTTGCCAGTTTAGCCATATTCAGGGCGGATGCGATAAACCTGCCTGAGTACCATTTATTTTTTGCCGTATTCAATCTGGTTTGGATGACATCAGTTTATCTGACCCAGTTATATATGAGTAAGAACTGGCTGGATTTTGAAGTATTTTTTAAGCGGACGTTCAAGTGTTATGTATTCACCATCACACTGTTGTTCCTGTTCATTTTTATTTTCCACTATCAGTATTCCCGGTTCTTTATAATTTTTTGTTTCACCGCCTTTGCAGGCATTTTGTTATTTAACAGATTTATTTTTAACCTGCTGGTAATTTCACTCCGAAGTAAGTTCCGGCTGGCAAAAAATGTGGTGGTCCTTGGTTACAATGATGTTTCCAAACGCCTGATTGATTATTTTCAAAAAGAAACAAAGCTGGTAAAATTGGCCGGCTGCTTTGACGATAGCGGGGCCATTCAGGATTCTTCTGAATTAAGGATTTTTAGTGATCTGAAAGATTGTATGAATTTTGTAAAAGAAAATGAGGTTACGGAAATATATTCAACACTGACACCGGAACATTATCCCTATTTATATGAATTGGCAAAAGAGGCAGAAACAGAATTTGTTTATTTCAAGTTCGTCCCCGACTACAACATTTTTGTAAACAGAAATATCTATGTTGATTTCTTAAATGATATACCTGTATTATCTCTAAGAAAGGAACCTCTGGAAGATACAGGCAATAGAATAAAGAAAAGAGCCCTGGATATCATTCTAAGCTCACTTGCGATCATTTTTATATTGTCATGGCTGGTTCCTCTCATTGCCATCTTAATTAAACTGGATTCAAAAGG
>DASXKM010000097.1:0-2814 GCA_036496825.1 Puia sp.
TGCCATTGTCCGCTTCAGCAATCAGCTCCACGTCCTTTTTTACGGACAGAGCCGTTTTTACACCAGCCCGGAACAAGGCGTGGTCATCAGCAATGATTACTTTAATAGTTCCGTTTAATTCTGGTTTTTTCATACGGTGAATTTAAGGTTGCACTTCTGCATACCAGTCTCAAAATGATAAATATTTGTGACAGTTACTATAGGGAAACTACGAAATTAAACGATTTCGGATTATACTGGCCTTCAATTTATACGTAGTTAAACTACGGCATTTGTTCGGAAAAGGCCCTTAGGGTCATCGGAAAGCTACGGCCTAAGCAGTAAAAGCCGCATAGGGAAAAACGAGAAAACATGCTATTGGTCTGGGAATATGAAGATTATACATTTGATACAAGTTGATTGACAGGAATAAGCAACCTGAGAATCCAATATCCAGAGAATTACCGTCCATAAAGAGTTTCCAATATCCACCGAAAGCCGTGCGAAGTCCAATGTCAATCAACTTCTTTTTTTTCTGAATAGCCCGTTTTTTCCGATATACCTGTGTTCCGCCAAGACCCGGTTTTATACGTAAAACGGCCTATGAAAAACCATCCGATCCTGATTTTGACTTTTGATCCAATCCTTTTGAAACCAGTTGTTAAGTTCCATCATGCTACTGCCTGCTTTTTCGCCGGATCGCTGATCACCGGAAAAGCAGGTTTTTTTATTCCGCACGGTCATTGAATCGTAGGGATTTCTGACCAGAATAATCAGGGAATTCAGTTGATGGCGACGTAAGTATCTACTTCAGCATTTTCAAAATCTCTGGCCTTTTCGCCATAAATATCAAAATCGGCTGAGTACCTTCTGTCAACTTCAGTATTCCAGATTCCTTCCCAGGTCTTAGCCAGGCTCTCACTTAATTTTCCTGTTGAAGTGTATACCTGGTATTTTGATCCGGGAATTGTTTTACCGATGAGGCCGGCTGGAATTTCTTTTAATGAACTAACCTTACAGCCAACGATTGTTGTATAAGGTCCGTTGAAATCTGTCTCGTAATCTGTATAAACGCAATATATGTCGCCGCTTATTTTATCAGGAATCCTGTCCGAAATATTTTGGCCCATAAATCTTCCGAACAGATCGCCAATATCCTTCAGCGCTTTGTTATTAGCATTAGTTGTTCTGACAAAAATCCCGATAATATGAAATGCTTCTAATATGGCCGTTGTCATTTTAATTTTTTTACCGTTAAGGTGCACCTCTTATTTTCAAATTGTCATTTGCAAATTTAATTTCGAATTTCTTCATTCCTACCCTTACACATTCACCACACTATGAAATCCTGGTTTCTGTCTTTTCATAGAGGCCTGTTCATATGAATACGCGAGCGAAATGAGTAAAGGCTCTGTATAGGACCCCGCATAAAAAGAAAGCCCCACCGGCAATTCGTGAAATAATCCCATGGGTACGGTTATATGAGGGAAGCCTGTGATGGCTGCAGGTGTGGACAATGAAGGACCGTTATCGTAATCTCCATTTACCGGATCAATACAACAGGCGGGGCCATTTGTAATTCCGGACAACGCGTCGAGTTTGTTATCAGCCATGAGATCCAGGATCGTTTTTCGAAATCCCCTGGTTTTTGAAAGTGAATCAAGATATTCCTTACTGTCCAGTCCGCCTTTTCCTTCGCTTTCCACAAGAATTTCCTGTTTAAAAAACGGCATTGCATTTTTTTCATTCGCCAGATTAAACGCAATGAGTTCCTTTAGAGATTTGATTTTTCCGTTTGCCTGTCCAAGATATTTATTCAACCCGTCTTTAAATTCATACAACAAAACCTGATATTCGGCAGTTCCCAAAAGTTTTAATGGTGATGTTATATCAACTTCCATCAAAGTGGCTCCCTGCCCTTCCATCACTTTCATTGCTTCCCGAAGCAGCGCAACGAGATCCGGATTGCCTGTCAGATGTGATTTTTCAATTCCGATTCTTTTCCCTTGCAGGCCATCATTTTTTAAATAGCCGGTATAGTCTTTGAATGATTTACCTACACTCTCCTGAGTTACCGGATCAGACGCATCCACGCCGGTACCCGAACCAAGTAGTATAGCTGCATCCCGTACAGAACGGGTCATTGGTCCCGCAGTGTCCTGCGTTGCTGAAATAGGAATGATTCCCGAGCGGCTCCATAATCCAACGGTGGGCTTGATACCCACCAGCGCATTTACACTGGCCGGCGAAACTACTGAACCATCAGTTTCGGTTCCCACACATATTGTACTCAGACAGGCAGCACCGGCAGCGCCTGATCCGGCACTCGATCCCGAAGGATTTCGGTCAAGAATATAGGGAGACTTTGTTTGTCCTCCCCTGCTGCTCCATCCGCTGCAGGAATGCGATGATCGAAAATTTGCCCACTCACTCAGATTTGTTTTTCCCAATAATACCACCCCGGCGTTTCTCAATTGTTTCATCACAAACGCATCTTCTTTTGCACGATTTCCCATCAATGCAAGCGAACCGGCGGTGGTCAGCATCTGATCCCCCGTATTGATATTATCTTTTACGAGAATGGGAATACCATGTAATGGTCCCCGGATTTTTCCAGCCTTTCTTTCCAAATCAAGTCCTTCGGCGATGCTGATCGAGTCGGGATTTAATTCAATAACAGAGTTCAGCCTGGGCCCGGCCTTATCTATTTCTTTTATTCTTTCGAGGTATGCTTTTGTGATGGATACTGAACTTTCTTCTCCATTTTGCATTTTAATTTGCAGTTCCTGGATGGTTATTTCCTCCAGATTGAGACCCGTGTCTCTGTTGTTCGAA
>DASXKM010000098.1:0-5202 GCA_036496825.1 Puia sp.
ATGGGAGGCTATATTTCACTGGCATTTACCGAAAGATATCCTGAAAAAATTCACGCCCTGGGTCTGTTTCATTCCAGCTCATATCCGGATTCTGAGGAAAAGAAGGAATCAAGGGATAAAAATATCCGATTTATCCAAAATCATGATCCTTCACTATTTGTGGAACAGTCAATCCCAGGTCTGTTTTCAGATTCCTTTAAATCGGATCATGATGAAGAAATTCGCAAACTGATCGAACGCTATGCCAACTTCAGACGGGAATCACTCGTACAGTATCTGGATGCCATGAAAAACCGGCCGGCAACCACCAGGGTTCTGGAAACCATCGTAAAACCTGTACTTTTTATTATGGGAGAAGAAGATAAGGCCGTGCCAATCAAAGATTCGCTGGAACAATGCCATTTACCCCGGATTTCGTACATTCATATCCTGACCCGCACGGCCCATATGGGCATGATAGAAAATTCCAGCCTGTGTAATTCAATGGTAGATCGATTCCTTTCAGCTATTCCCGTTTAATCTAAAGCAGTTACCCTACGTGAGCCGATCTTTCAAAATAGTAATTCTGTCTCTTTTATTGATGACGCTGGCCTTCAGGGGTTATTGCAAACATATTAAGGGTGGTGAAATTCATTATACATACCTCGGACCTTCTCCCGACAAACCCGGATACGACCGTTACCAGCTGAGGCTCCGGTTATTTATCAGTTGCCAGTCTACCACGGGTCAGCTGGAAACGTCAGTCGTTTTGGGTATTTACCGGAATAATGATAATTTTCTGATTCAGGATGTAGTTGCAAATCTTACCGAGAGTGAACAGATTAATCTCAGAAAACCCAGCCCCTGCATCGTACATCCTTCACCTGTTTGTTACTGGATCCGCGAGTTCACCACGACCGTGGATCTTCAAAAGACGCCGGGCGGATATACGGTTATTTTCCAGCGCTGTTGCCGCATAGATAATATCAGGAACATTTCTCCCAATATAAATGAAGGCGCTTCTTACTTCTGCGAAATCCAGGGCACCAATTCTGTCGGAACCAACGGTGTAAATTCAAATCCGGATTTCGGCATCAAAGACACGGTGCTGATCTGTCAGGGCAAAAGATTTAAACTTGATTATAGCGCCACTGATGCAGACGGAGATTCGCTGACTTACGAATTTTCATCAGGGTATTATGGAGGGGGAGAAAATAATGCGGTGGTTACCAACCCTGGACCCCCCACGTCCTGGCAGCCGTTGAAATATAGTAGGCCTTATACAGGATTGAGCCCATTGGGATCTTCTGTTACCATCGACCGGAAGACCGGACTGATCTCGGGCGTCGCTCCGCCCGGTGGTGACTATGTTGTTTGCGTTATGGTAAAAGAATTCCGTGCAGGTGTACTTGTATCCACACACCGTAAAGATTTCATCATATCGGTAGATGACCGATGTGATTTCCCGTCGGCGGATCTGGATCCGAGTTATATAACATGCGACGGATTTAATTATAGTTTTCATAACGAAGCCGCAACCACACCACTTGTTCATAGTTATTACTGGGATTTCGGTGTACCGGGATCCACATCAGATACCAGCACGTTCGCAAAACCCACGTTTACATTTCCGGACACAGGCGTATACACGGTCAGGTTTTTCGTAAACAGGAATGAACCCTGTACAGATAGTGCCACCACACAAATGAGTGTATTCCCTGGTTTTTTTCCGGCTTTCAATGCGTTCACATCCTGTGTCCGGAACCCGGTAATATTCAGAGACACTACACAAACACGATACGGAACGGTTTCATCCTGGTATTGGAATTTTGGCGATCAGAATAACGCAGGAGATACTTCAGTCATCCAGAATCCGTCATATCAATACAGTGATACGGGAATGAAATCAGTAACGTTGATTGTTGCCAATAGTAAAGGCTGTCTGGATTCTGTAAAAAAACAGATCGACGTATCGGGTAAGCCAACCATTATTTTTCCGTTCCGCGATACACTGATCTGCAGTGTTGATACACTCCAGTTGCATGCCCTGGGAAATGGAAGTTTTTCCTGGAGTCCCTCTGGAAATATGATCAATCCGAATACCGCAGATCCGTTCGTCTATCCGAAATCCACTACCTATTATACAGCCACGCTAAGCGAGCCGGGTTGTACCAATTCAGATTCCGTCCGCGTACGCGTGGTGGACCATGTTACCTTATTGCCCGGAAACGATTCCACCATCTGCCTTAGTGATACGATCACATTAAATCCTTCGGGTGATGCGTTATATTTTAACTGGTCGCCCGTCGGCAGTATAATTGACGATCCGAAATTAAAACATCCGCATGTTGTACCTGCGGGCAACACGACGTATTCTGTCGTTGGCAGTATTGGTAAATGTTTTGCAACAGGCAGTGTAAATATCAAAACCGTTCCCTATCCAATATCAAATGCCGGTGCCGATGCGCGGATTTGCTGGATGGATACCACGATGCTGAATGGTATGGGAATGGGATCGCGGTATGCGTGGCTTCCGGCAACATATCTGAGTAACCCCGCAATTTTGAATCCGCTGGCCTATCCCCTGCAAACTACCGAATACAAATTACTGGTATATGATACACTGGGCTGTCCTAAACCTGGCGTTTCGAAAGTAACGATCAATGTAAATCCGCAAATCATTGCATCTGCAGGAAATGACACGTCCATTGTCGTGAGTCAGCCCTTACATCTGCATGGTTCCGGGGCACCATCGTTTTTATGGTTTCCTGATTTTGGTCTGGACCGTAACGATATACAAGATCCGGTGGCCGTGCTGAATCAAAATCAGACGTATATAATGAAGACGTTTACAGAAGAAGGATGTTTTGCGTATGATACAATCAACGTAAAGGTATTCACCACAGCGCCCGATATCTTTGTGCCCAATGCCTTTACTCCAAATAATACGTCCAATAATATTTTCCGGCCCATTCCCGTGGGCATTTCGAATATTGAATTTTTCAGAGTATACAACCGGAACGGTATGCTGTTGTACAACACAAGCCATATCGGAAGCGGATGGGATGGAAATTATGGCGGCAAACCCCAACCGGTTGGCGGATATGTATGGATGGTTCAGGGCACGGATTACACAGGCAAAATCGTTTCTAAAAAAGGAACTGTTGTTCTTATCCGGTAAGACATTCCGGGCAGGAAATATTTCGTATTTTCTCTGCCGTCAAACTTTTCTCCGTACAGAAATATTTCTCAACAATAAATTATCAGCGTGAAAAAAATTATTTGCATCACCGGCGCGAGTTCCGGATTTGGTGAGGCCTGTGCCTACAAATTTTCCGAAAATCATTTCGATCTCATCATTGCAGGCAGAAGGGATGAAAAACTGAATGCTTTAAAAGAGACGCTGGAAAAAAAATTCGGCAACCGGGTTTATGTGTTGAGGTTGGATGTATCGGACAGAAGGGCCGTTGAGAAAGCCTTCATGTCCTTACCGGACGAATGGAAAAAAATTGATCTGCTTTTAAACAATGCGGGCCTGGCATTGGGAAGGGACAATTTTGAAGATGCTTTCATCGATGACTGGGATATCATGATTGATACCAATTTGAAGGGGCTGCTTTATGTATCGAAAGCCGTATTGCCTTTTATGATTGCGGTCAACAAGGGACACATTATTAATATCGGATCCACGGCCGGCAAACAGGTTTATCAGAAAGGAAACGTGTATTGTGCAACCAAACATGCTGTGCAGGCTATTTCGGAGGCCATGCGTATAGATCTGCTTCCGCACAAAATAAAAGTAACCGTGATTCATCCCGGCGCTGCGGAAACAGAGTTCTCACTGGTTCGTCTGAAGCAGGATACGAAGGAAGCAAATAAAGTGTATGAGGGTTATGAACCGTTACATGCAGAAGACGTTGCCGACGTTGTTTTCTATACCGCTTCTCTTCCGGCTCATGTATGCATTAATGAACTTGAAATGACCTGTCTGGCGCAGGCGAATGCATATTATCTTTTTAAAGAGTGATGAATATGTAAGGGTAGAAAATGTATTAATTCAAAATTGAATTTACAAATGACAATGAAAGGATGTGAAAGGTGGCGCGGAAAATAATTTATTTATGAAGTCGATTCATGCCTGGTCAAAATTGAATACGATACGGATCTGATGTCCGGTCGCCAACCGGCAATTCCAAATTATCATATTGTCATTTGCAAATTCAATTTTGAATTCTTACATTCTATACACTCCCTCATTCACCACATTATAAACGCGAAGCGTTTATCTCGGCTTCGGCGCCTGTCCGGCCAATTCAGCCAGTGATATTCTGATTTGAATTCCTGCCCTTGTGGTCGTCACAGGAGGCGAACTTGAAATTTTTGGAATCGTCCGCCGGCTGTCAAAATAGAATTTCAGATTAATCCGGTTGTTTATCACATAATCGATGGACGGCGAAATACTGATCACCTGTTGCCCGCCGACCGGCACCGCTGCATTCTGATCGAGATAACTATTCGTGGTTGCGTCGTCGCGGAAACTCATATCCAGCCGAAGCGTCAGATCATTTTCCAATCTGTTCGTCAAACCGTTTTTACCCATCACTTTAATTTTGAAAGGCAGCGGCACGCCCCGTTTGCGGAAACCAAGGCCAAACACATATTCTGTCGAACGGCTTTCACTCATCTGATAATCGATCAGGCTAAGGCTCAACTGTCTGGATTTACTAAAACTGAATTTCGCCTGCAGCTGATTTACAAATTGCATATCCAGATCGATCAATGGCGCAAATTGTTCACTGATGGTAATATTGGGTACCATGAAATAAGGAATAAAATTCCCGGTGAGGGTATCAATAAATCCTGGCTGCCGGATTCCAAATGGATCCTGGAAATTCAGATTTGAATTAAAGGAATTCATGCTTAGCGTACTGGTGTAACCATCCGATATACTGAAGTTGGTAAATATTTTTTCCATTCCCGGAATGCGCGTAAGGCCATTATATGTGAGCCGCCAGTTTGGTTTTGGGAGATATCCGGCAAATGGATTGAATTTGATATTGGGATTATCCTGCTGTATCAGCGAAACGGTATTCGGGTCCTTGCCACTATAGGCCGCAATGAATGCCGGTATCAGCACATCCTGTGCATATTTGCCATAGCCCTTTGCATATCCTTCACCATTGGTAATGTTGCCGGAATAAGCATTTAGTTTTCCCAGGCGTG
>DASXKM010000099.1:0-4116 GCA_036496825.1 Puia sp.
ACTTTCGGATTGTCAGAAAGATGATAATATGAAATGGTCAATGAGGCGAAATTGTGGGTAATGTTTACAGGAAAAGAGATTCTGAACAACAGTACATGAAGTTGTCTTCAGCAGCCTGCGAAAGTCAAGGAGAGCCAAAGGATTTGCCGGTTACAAAACTCATAATACGCTCTTTATAGTTAAGGCCGATCGGTAACTGTGCCTTTCCCATGTCCACAGAATTTCCGAATACGGCTTTGATATACGAAATGGAAACAATATATGATTTGTGTATCCGCATAAAATTTCTGACCGGAAGAAGATTTTCCATGTCGACCATGGTCTGATGAGTGACAATAACATGATCAGAGGTATGAATCTTAAGATAATCCTTCATTCCCTCGATATAAATGATATTGGAAAAACTGATTCTGAAAAATTTTCCTTCCGAGCGGATGAAGATATGATCACGGCTTGCTGATTTTACTTCAGCATCCGGTGTTTTAAATATTTTTCCTTCAATAATTTTGTCGATGGTTTTGGTAAACCGTTCATAGGAAACCGGTTTTAATAAATAGTCAATGACATTGAATTCATAACTCTCCAATGCATATTCGGGATAGGAAGTTGTAAATACGACAAGCGGTGGATTGGTAAGAGAGCGCAGAAAATTGAGACCGGTCATACCGGGTAATTGGATATCAAGGAAAATAAGGTCCACGGTTTCCCTTTCGAGCGCTTCCTTTGCTTCGGGCGCATTGCGATATGTCCCTAACAAATTAAATCTTCCGGATCTCTCCAGGTGATTTTTAATAACATCCTGGGCCAGCCTTTCATCTTCTATAATGATACATCTTATCAAGCAAGCCGGTTAATAATATTAATGAAACGGTGAACGTATTGTTGCTCAAAATTACGTCAAGTGTGTGAGCATCCGGATAAAGTTGCTGCAGTCTTTCTTTGGCATTCCTAAACCTGGATTTACTTTCCTTTCTATCCTTGATTTCAGTCTGTATAATATCAAGCGAATAGGCATCAGGATAAAGTAATTCCAACACGCTTTTGCTATTTACGAGACCCTTGCCCTGTATTTTCTTCGCCTGGGTTTCCAGTTCAAGGCTGGTATTGTTAATTACATTTAGAACAATTTGTTCCTTACTTACCTTCAGTGTAATATAAATGAACGGTTTTGCAAATGAATTGTCGATGGCATGCTTAAATCCGTTTTCGATAAATGAAATGAACAGGAAGGGTTCTATCATGATGCCTTCGGTGGATCCTTCGATGGTAAATTTTATATCGGCATCATATCTAATTTTCTCTATTTCTATATAATTCCTGATAAATTCAATTTCTTTTTCGAGAGGAATTTTCTCTTCATTGCATTCATAAATCAGAAAACGCATGATATCTGAAAGCCTGATCACAACCTCCGGCGTCTTGTCGTTTTTGTTCAGGCTGAGGGAATAAATACTGTTCAGTGTATTGAAAAGAAAATGCGGGTTTAGCTGGGTACGAAAATACCGGAGTTTATAAAAAGTATTATCCTTCTGAAGTTCTTCAATTGTCTCTTCTTCGTTCAGATTTTTTCTTAGATAAGCGATTGAAACGGCCAGAAAACTATTGACAAAAATCCAGCTGCCTTCCCGTGCCAGGCTGATCGTTGAAAAGGCAAAATAATATTGACCCACGCCCTGTACAAAAAATATCATAATTCCGTTCAATAGAAAAACCAGCGCTAACACGACCGGGATGAATAAAATTGTCAGAAGGCCAAATAAGAAATGTTTTCCGGTGTAAAGGAATTTGGGAACGACGACTCTCGAATAAATTATATAGAAGGGCGAAATGAAAAGACTTACCAATATCAGGGCGATCCAGGCGGCCTTTTGATGCGGGAATATCCCCAAACCATTTACTATCGGATTCAAAAGCACAAAAAATACCCAGCAAAACACCTCGGTTTTGTGAACGCCTTTTACTATCCGGTCGTTATCGTATTCCATAAGTAACTTGCTTTACAGGGGTTAAACAAATTTTCGTTGCTATACAAAACTACCCAAGGGCGCGATAACCTGAAATTAATTCGACAAACCGGGTAACTGAATCGATGTAATCCGCTGAATTTGCATTTCGGGAGAAGTGGCCTCGCCAGGAATCGAACCTGGATCTGGAGCTTCGGAAACTCTTATACTATCCATTGTACGACGAGGCCTATTTTATCAGTCCGGGCACATTACTACTGAAGATTTTTATGGCTATGGCCAGCAATATTACACCAAAAAACTTACGTATGGCAACCATTCCTCCGGGACCTAAAATCCGTTCTATAAGATCGAGGGATTTCAAAACGGCATAAACGATGACCAGGTTGATAAGGATAGCTATCAATAACATGCTTTCTTCATAATTCGCTTTCAGAGATATGATGGTCGTAAGCGTTCCGGAACCTGCAATCAGCGGAAATGCAATCGGCACTACCAGGGAGGACTTGGAATCCTTATCCGCTTTGAAAAATTCGATGCCAAGCACCATCTCCATTCCGAGAATGAAAATGATGATTGATCCGGCAACGGCAAAAGAATGAGTCTCTACTCCGAGCACGTGCAATAACGGTTCACCCAGGAATAAGAATAAAATCATCAGACCACCTGAAATCAGGGTTGCCTTGACTTCCGGAATTCCGCCCATCTGTTTTTTCAGTGATAATAACAGAGGAATCGAACCCAGAACATCAATCACGGCAAACAGGGTAAAGGTCACTGTTAGTAACTCATTAAACCCTGTTTGCATATAGTAAATTTGAGCGTGATGTGAACCTCTCAAAGGTAATCCCGTACACCCATACTGCCATACGCTCATTCTTGTTTGTTATTGTTGCACCAGTGCGGTCTTTATCGGACTTATTCCCGGTGTCACAGAGAAACTGAATTTCTTTTTGCCCGATTTATCAAAACAAAAAACTTCTCCTGAAGAAATATAATCTTTTGCATCTCCTATATACACATCACCGGTTGCCGGATCAATATCCAGTCCATACGGGTTTACGATTGTTGTACCGTCTGTGATGAATGAGGGCCTGACAGCTGCCAGGTTAGCAGAATTGAATATGCCAACATGGGCGATGCCCAGATACCCACCTGTGGTGAATAGATTGCTATTATAATATCGAATATTTCCAAAAGCGCTATCGACTGTTTGGACAACCGTATTCGAGCTGATGTTTACTTTAGCAAGAGTGGGCGCAACGGTTTTGTAATCACCGGTACATACCACATAAATATTTCCTGTATTATCTGTGCAGAGGCTGCCCGGATTTATTCCAACTTTTATTCTTCCTGCTTCAGAAAGTATATTCAAAGGAATAACAGATACGGTGGAATCGTAGGTTCCGCTGATTCCACCGGTATTGCTGACATACAAATTGTCACCGGCAATAACCATCTGGGCAGGATTAGATCCCACTTTAATAAATTTTGTGATCGTAAGAGAAGAAGTGTCTACTACTGCAACCGTTCCGTCGGTCGAGGAGACAAATACATTGCTTCCCGAGGCCACAATATTCTCCGGGCCCCTGTTCACGCCTGCATTTTTAAAGCTGATAGTGTCTATAAACTTTGCCGTTATACCATTCGCTACCGCCACATATCCGGAAACATTCATAACGATATACATTTTCCCGCCATATATAATAAAGTCACTTCCTGTATCACCTAAACCGAAACCGTTGACATTTTTAAAGAAGTCTGTTGTTTGTGTGCCACCCGCAAAATCGTAGTAAGTCAGCACTGTGTTGTTCCCGCCGAAAAATCCCTGATTTAAGACAAACACGCCCGTTGTTACTTTTGGTGGGACGGGCGGGGGTGCGGGTGTGTTGTCCTTGGAACAGGAAAATAAAAAAGTAAGTATCACGCAGGCCGCTAATAATAGTTTGTTTCTTTTCATATCTGAGTTTTTATAAATTGTTAATAGTTATACTTAATTTATAGGATCTGCCAGGCATCGGATAGTAATGAATCACGTCGTATTGCTGATTGAATATATTGTTCAGCTCTCCTTTGATTGTTGTTTGAAAATATTTGAAGGGAAGCCGGACGGATATAAAAGCATCCTGCTCGTTCCAGCCAGGAAGCAGAT
>DASXKM010000100.1:0-4433 GCA_036496825.1 Puia sp.
AGTCGATATATAAGTTTGAATAAAACTGGTCAAAAATAAATTCATCAGGAAAAAAGAGAAGAAGAATATATATTTCTTTTTGAAAAGGAATTGTCCCAGCAAAAAGAAATTAATGTAAACCGCCGTTATTTTCAGAGGTAACCGGGTGAGACCAAAATAAGTGGCTTCATTATAATTCTTATCAAAGGTCTGCCACAGAAAAGCATTGGCTATACAATACACCACCCAGAAAAGAAGATGGAGGAGGAGGGTTCTATGGTTGAATCTGAAAAAATGCATTCTGAAAAGTACAAAGGAAATATACTTCAAATCCATTTACCGGCGAATGGATACAGGGGTATGACAGAAATGTTGATTACGCCGACAAAATGCATTAGTCGAAAAAACCTGGCCAGCGTATCATGAAATCATCAGGAAAGTGGTTCCGGTCTTGGTGCTTCACCGGCAGGTCTTGATTTATCATCCGGAAGTGGAATAAATTCTTTGTTGTCATTGGGCGGCAGAATGATGCGGCCCTGCTTCCAGTCTTCCTTTGCCTGTTCGATCCGTTCTTTACGCGAGGAAACAAAGTTCCACCAGATAAACCGTTCACCGAGGGGCTCACCACCTAAAAGCATCAACGTTGTATCTTCTTTTGCCAGGATTACCGGATCCGCTCCGGTTGTAAATACAAGCATTTGACCCGCGTGATAAAAATTTCCTGCCAATTCCACACTTCCCCTCACGATATAAATTCCTCGTTCCGTATGTTCTTTCGGAAGAGCCATTCGCGCACCGGTTTTCAGCATCACATGCAGGTAAAACAGGGGTGAATTTGTTTTAACATCATTACGCAATCCGTATGCATCTCCTGCTATGAGTCGCATCCAGACGCCTGTATCGGTAAATACGGGCAGCTGGTCAGGAGCATAATTATGAAAAGAAGGAACAGCTTCCTCATCTGCCTCAGGAAGGGCAACCCAGGTCTGAATCATCTCAACATTGCCGCCAGCCAGCGCAGCAGGATCCTCGAACCGTTCAGAGTGTGCAATGCCCCTCCCTGCCGTCATCCAGTTCACTTCGCCCGGACGAATAATCTGTTCCACACCGAGGCTGTCCCGGTGTGTGACCTGTCCGCCGAAAAGATAACTCACTGTGGAAAGACCGATATGCGGATGAGGCAACACGTCCAGGCTGGAGGGTTTTGAAGGCATATCTGTAATGGGCCCTGCATGATCCATAAATATAAACGGACCCACCATCCTGCGCATACGGAATGGAAGTATCCGCTTTACTTTCATGCTCGGACTGATCGCTGCATTACGTGCTTCAATAACTATATCTATCATGGAAACAGGAGTTCAATAATTTTTATACCGGATTTTTCAGGTACGAAGCTACATAAACGTTTTATTTGGGGCGTTGCGAAATAATGAATCACCATTGCGCTCATCTGCAAAAATAGATTGATAAAATTTTTAAACAGAATGACGGCAAATTCGGTTAAATTTAGATAAGTGTCCAATGAACCGGGAAAGACAAGTGCAACACCGACAAAAATTTGGAACTGACAATTCGGAAAATAAAAAAATGATCGGTGTATAATAAATTATCAGTTATTACAATGTTTTTTACGGTCTGTGTTTTTTTTCAAAATGCTGCCATCGCACAAACGAAAAACATGATGACCGAAAAAGTAAACAACCCGGATTCTGTAAAGGGCATAGCCATCCACCAGTCCGCCGTCTTCAAAGTGGCGCCGGCAGAGGTATACAGAACCCTGCTCAGTTCAGAAGCATTTAGCGCCTGTACAAAAAAATCATTTGATATGTTCAGTGCATCTTCGGCAAAAATTGATCCGGTTGTGGGAGGGACTTTTTCTTTATTCGATGGTCATATCACTGGTCGCATTCTCGAGCTGGTGCCCAATCAGCGGATCGTGGAAGCGTGGAGGGTGGTCGACTGGCCGGCCGGGGTCTATTCCATCGCGCGTTTTGATCTGGGTACGGAAGGTTCAGGCACCCGTTTAAATTTTGAACATGTCGGCTTTCCGGAAGGTCTGAAGGAACATTTATCTGTTGGCTGGCAGCAGCATTACTGGGATGCAATGACTAAATATTTTCAGTAAGGCGCCCGTCCAGAAAAACAACTTTATCGGGGATACTATCTGCCAGCCATTTTTTTTATGAGAAAGTCATGATGAAAGTGTTACATAAGAGGGTTTTTTCCAAACGCCCGCTGAAGGGATAAAAAAGTACTGCAAATATAATTTTTGCCGATCGCAGATGGATGATCCTTCTCAGGATCATTAATGACTTTCATCATAATGTCTCCTGGAATTTAGATACATTTTTGCTATGGTTTTCATAAGGTATTGGATTTTACCAGAGCTGGATTTCTATCCGGCTCTTCTTATGTATTGCCAGGTCGAATGTTCCCGGTCGGCTGTTTATATAATGCAGTTAAAACAAGATAATCCCTGCTTTCATCAAGTAAACCCGCCTGATGCTGTAAATTTTTTTTGCCGCTCTCCGGCAACGAGGAAGTTTGCCCTATAAAACAATAAAAAAAATCAAAAATTTTAAAATGAAAGAGGATCTGATCGTATCTGACAAAAACGACGACGGTATTGACCGGGCAGGGTTTATCAAATGCATGGCCTGGGCAGGCACCGGCATTTTATGGATGATGAACGGCGGCATCATGAAATCATTTGGGATGAGCCAGATGATCGACAAAGCAACGGGAGGATTAAAAAAGGGATTGATTATTCCTCCATCCGATTTTAGTTTTGTGCAGATTAGTGACAGTCATATTGGTTTCAACAAACCTGCGAATCCGGATGTGATTGGAACGCTCCAGGCAGCGGTATCAAAAATTAACGGGATGCCTCAGGCACTTTCTTTCGTGCTGCACACCGGTGATCTCTCGCATCTGGCACAGGCTGGTGAATTCGATACGCTTGATCAGGTACTGAAGTCGGTGAAAACCGACCGGATCTTTTATGTGCCGGGTGAACACGACGTTTTAAATGGTGATAATAAACAATACCTCGCACGTTATGGAAAAGGAACCATGGGCGATGGATGGTATAGTTTTGATTCACACGGTGTGCATTTTATTGCACTCGTGAATGTGGTTAATACTTCAGAAGGCGGTCTCGGTGCATTGGGTAACGAACAACTCGAATGGCTGGAAAAGGATCTGAAATCTTTATCTTCCAGCACACCCGTTGTCGTGTTTGCCCATATTCCGCTCTGGGCCATTTATCCGCAATGGGGATGGGGTACACGCGACAGTGAACTGGCTTTGTCTTATCTGAAAAGATTTGGATCAGTGACTGTTCTGAACGGACATATTCATCAGACCATGCAAAAAATAGAAGGCAATATCACTTTTCATACTGCGACATCAACGGCCTTTCCGCAACCGAAACCAGGTACAGCACCTGCCCCGGGGCCGATGAAAGTGCCCGCGGATCAGTTACGCGGACTGCTCGGTCTCACAGGCGTGCATTATCAGGAGCACGATCATACCCTTGCCATCACCGATACGCCGCTGATGAAAACGGCTGAAACAATCCAATAGTAAAATTTCTGATGTGAAAGTGACACGCAAACTGATGGTGCTATCCGCACTCAGCCTGTCCGTTATCGGTTCAGTAGCTGCGATAGCACCGGAAAAAAAACCGGAGCCGGCATTTAAGAACCTGCAGGTTTTGCCAAAGAAAATCAGTCAGAAACAACTTTCTGCTATAATGGTAGACCAGTTTCAGGATGAACTGGGTGTGTCCTGTAATTTTTGTCATTCAGAAAACAAAGAAACGCATAAGCCGGATTATGCGAGTGACGAAAAACCGGAAAAACAAATTACGCGCCTGATGATGCAGATGACAAATGGCATCAACAAAAAATATTTCAAAATACGGCATGCCATATTCGGCGATTCCACATCCGTCGTCAGTTGCGGCACCTGTCACCAGGGGAAACCCCGCCCGGAAAAGTTTTAATATCAATTTATGCAACGAATCATTTTATTTCTGTCAGTCATTATTTCAGTACGTTCCGCGACGGCTCAATACAAACCAATGGATCCGGGATCAATGGTTCAGTTTAAAATAAAAAATCTGGGTTTCAGTGTAAGCGGATTCTTCACCGGATTGCAGGGGAATATCCGGTTCGATCCTGCCCATCCCGATCAGGGTCATTTTGATGTGAGTGTGGATGCAGCATCGGTGAACACTGATAATTCAACAAGGGATGAGCATTTGCGGGAAGAAAATTATTTTGATGTGAAGAAATATTCACGTATTCATTTTCAGTCGACAAAAATATTGCCGGCGAATAAAGCAGGTGCCTTTATCATGTCTGGAAATCTGACCATTAAAAACACGACAAAGGAAATTTCCTTTCCATTCACCGCGACAGCCGGTCAGACTGGTTTTGTTTTTAAAG
>DASXKM010000101.1:0-9824 GCA_036496825.1 Puia sp.
GAAGAAGTATATGGTGAACATATTGGCTGCATTTATAAAAAATTCCTGTACTCAGTATATCAATCTCCCAATGTCGAATATCCGCAGGGAGCCACAATTGGTTATGGACTTACCTTTAATATGGTTTCTCATAATTAGAAATCATTCCTTCCTTTAAGGCGATATTTTTATCAACACCGGTTATCAGACTGTTTTTATTTTATCGATTGCGATTCAAACCGGAATGCTTGTATCAGCCGGTTGCTTTCTAAGAATTGGGACAGGATTTCTTTTTGATTTTCTTTTCTTCAGGTATCGCACATGTAAACATCCAATACCTATTGCTATGATTCCCTCTGCCATCAATGTATTCTGAACACCGGCATGCTGGGATATAAATCCAATAATTAAACCTCCCAGCGGTTGCATTCCAAAAAAAGCCATCGCATAAATACTGACAACTCTTCCGCGCATTAAGGGGTCAACAGCTGTCTGGATCAGCGTATTACTAATGGTAATCTGACTCATCATGCCAAACGCTCCAATGGCCACGAAAACAAGGGCGATCGGATAATATGTTGCATGCGAAAATAACACCAGTCCAAATCCGAACACAAAAGTATTAATCGCAAGTATTTTCCTTAATCGGGTGCCAGGTTTTAATGAAGCCAAAAAAATTGCTCCTGTAAATGCTCCCATCCCGATCACACTGTCAATTACGCCAAAGGTAGAAGCTGTACCGTGGAAAATATCCTTCGCGTAAACGGGAATCAACGTACTAAATGGCAGGACAAATAAACTGATCAGCGCCAGCATTCCCAGTACCGAGGAAATATCCGGAGTCCTGCGTACATACAGAAAGCCTTCGCGAATCTCGACGAGGATATTTTTGACATGGGGTCTGGGAACAAATATGGGAAGCCGCATGAATAAAAGGGATATGATGACAGCTACAAAACTCAGCGCATTCAGTCCAAAACAGATATCATCCCCAAATCTCTCTATAACAAGCCCGGCGATGCCCGGCCCGACCAATCTGGAAAGATTGACCATGGAAGAATTCAGTGCCAGTGCATTCGGCAGGTTCCTTTTATCATCAACCATTTCATAAACCAGTGACTGCCGGGCGGGGACATCAAAAGCGTTTATAATTCCCAGCAATACGCTCAGTGCAAGAATCTCCCAAACCGTATAATGTCCTGAATATATTACCAGTGTCAATAAAATAGCCTGGACCATGGAGATGATCTGTGTAAGTAATAATACTTTGTACCGGTCATACCGGTCGGATATCACCCCTCCGATAAACGAAAACAGAAAGGAAGGGAACATGGTGGCGAACAATGTGAGGCCCAGCATGAATTTGGAATGAGTGAGGGAATAAACCACCCAACTGACCGCCGTTTTCTGCATCCACGTGCCGATCAGAGAAACCGATTGCCCAAGGAAATACAATCTGTAGTTACGACTCTTGAAAGCACTGAATGTTGTGATTGTCATACGTATATTAAGGCCCCTGCATCACGAGAAAACGCGAAATACGTCCGATATAAAATTAATCAATGGCATCTGTATTTGAGGAATGAACCTGTTCACAGATTGTTAATGAATTCAGGCTGGCCGATGCACTATAAATATTTTCCCTTCATTCATAAAATACCTCCCGAAAACTGTCCCTTTTTCCGGGTCTCAATCATTATTATGGTGTAAACGATTATTCAATAACCACAACAAAGGAAAATGAAAGAGAGAATCAATTTCTACGAAAAAGGGCATGCTGCGATGAAAGGGCTTTTTACGACTGGTGCATACCTCGCAAAATCGGGCCTTGGACAACCTCTTATAGATTTAGTAAATTTTAGGGTTTCCCAAATGAATGGCTGTGCATATTGTCTGGACATGCACGCGAAGGATTTGCGCGCCATGGGTGAATCGGAGCAGCGTCTTTATTTATTGAGTGCATGGAGGGAAGCGCCTCTCTATTCTGAACGGGAACGCGCAGCACTTGGATGGGCAGAGGCCGTTACAAAAGCAGAGATCCCGGACGAAATCTATACAGAAGTATGCAGGGAATTTTCCGAAGATGAAATGATAGATCTGACTACGGCGGTAATTACAATAAACAGCTTTAATCGTATCAATATTGCCTTTCAGGTGAAAGCGGGCGATTATCAGCCAGGCATGCATGTTCATTTGATTCAAAATAATTAAAATAAAATCAAAGAAAGAATATTTGCAATACTCAGCAGACGGGAATCCTCATTTCAACATTAACGGTTTTTCCCGAACTTCGTGGTCAGATAATTCCGCATGAAAAAGGTGTCGGTGCTGTTGGTTGGTTTGTTATTGTTTGTGACTGCATATGCTCAACGCGATTTCAATGACAGCATCGCCTACAGCCGCAACCATACGACAGAGAAAGCGATGATTGTGCTGGGCAGCTGGGCAGCTCTCAATATCGCCTCCGGATTTATTATCGCCGGCCAGGCACAGGGCGAAGCAAAATATTTCTGGCGGATGAATGCTTACTGGAACCTCGTGAATGGTGGTCTTGCCGTCATGGGATATTTGGGTGCGCGCAAAGCAATGCTCAGGAAATATGATTTGGCACAAAATGAAAAAGCCCAGCTTTCCATTGAAAAATTATACAGTTTTAATCTTGGTTTGGATCTCGCTTACATTGCCGGCGGATTTTACCTGCGGGAAAAAGGCGTAAACACATCGAATACCAAATCACAGGATCAGCTTAAGGGATACGGATCCAGTATTGTAGTTCAGGGTGGCTTTCTTTTAATAATGGACGGAATCATGATCGTGCTGCATCATAAGAATTCCGTGCGCCTGAATAACAGGATTAAAACGATGGAACTGGGTGCAGGGCCCGATGGATTAGGACTCATTTACAAATTTTAGTCTGGAAAAATGTCCATATTAATATTTGTTTTGTGTCAGTACAAGAATTGAAAATCCTCCAATAGATTTCGTTGCAAATCTCTTATTTATTTTAAATAATATTTTGCGGATACTGTTGACGGCAGCCTCTTTGAATGATTTCCACTTATAAATGGGTTCTGTATACGTCTGGAACAAGACATGAAAACCATGGTCTTCCAAAATATCTTTTATATAATCTTCTGTAAAGTTGTGAATATGACCAACTCTCTCTTTCGACTCGATTAACATTTTCTCTCTGAACAGAGACCAGACAGAAAGATCCAGGGGTATGTGGAATATCGTGTATTTACTCTTTTTTTTTATGCCGTCTAAAAACTTAAAATAATTGTCAATATGTTCTAAAACGTCAATGACAAGCAGGACGTCAAAGAAATAATATTCTTCGGATTCATCAATCAGATCTAACTGCTTTATTAGTATTCTTGATGTTTCTTTTTCTTTGGCAATATGGATAGCATCATTCGATACATCAAAACCATAAAACGATATATGTTCAGGAAGGTTACAACTAAGCTCAACTAATATTTGTCCGCTTCCGCAACCAATTTCAGCAATTTTCAAAAGAGGATCCGGTATCTGTTTTAAAAGCTTCAGGATATGCCCGGCTTTAAAAAATGCATCGCCCGCGTGCCACTCCGGATTGTTTTCCAAATAAGTATGATCATTATATATATTCGACATTTCCCCAAACTTATATAAAAACTTTAAGTCAGAGACGTATCTCAAAATGGATATGTCTGAAGGTCAACTTTAATCCCGGCATGTATCCGGGAAATTCCATCTCAGCTGGTTTTTATAAACCTGGCAGCAAATAGCGTATCGGACCGGCGACCGTACCCACCAAGGATTTCCTGTTTTTCCAATTTCATATTTCCTGATTTCAATAGCCCGGCCGAAATCTGTTCATTTTCATCTGCAAAAACCGAGCAGGTAATATATACCAGGATGCCATCCGGTTTGAGACGTCTGACAATATTTGAGAGGATTTTTTCCTGGCGCTGCCGGTAGTTCGGAATCACTTCCGGACGAAAGTAATAAAGTGCTTCAGGCGTTCTGCTCCAGGTACCGCTGCCTGTGCAGGGCAGATCAGCCACGATGAAATTAAATGACTGCCGGGGAATATCATTCTGATCAGTCAGATCCGCACTAAAAAGACTGGCGGGTTCTATTCCTGCTTCCTTGAACCGGACGGAAAGATTTTTTAAAATCGATTCCCGTATATCAGAAACCGTTAGTCTGCATCCGGGGTAAAGATCGGCCAGTAAAATAGATTTACCTCCACTCCCGGCGCAGCAGTCCCAGACTTCAAATTCCCTTTTTGCGTCAGGTTTCAGAAACAGGGCGGTCTGTTGTGAACTCAGGTCCTGAACGACTGCTTCACGGTTCGGTAAATAAACATTATCCAGTTTTGTTCCTCCGCTAAACGAATACGTTTTAAAAGGAAGAAGAGACCCGGGGTCCGCATCACAATATTTTATTTTATGCTCTGTGAGCTTTGCCGTCAGCGTCTTCTCATGACCGGGACGTACGCGAACAAATAATCGGGGCTTCTTGAGAAAAGACAGACAGAGAGCCCGGTGATCTATGTCGGCACTGATCAGATTCTTCCACGGGAATAAATCTGTTAATTGAAAATCAGGAAATTTCGCGGAGATAATTTGCAATTTTTCGTCCAGGGGATTTTCTATCTGTTCATGCCATTCCGGCCGTAGTTGTTCCAGGATTTGTTCCTGATGATGATTGGAAAGAAATATTCCAGTGAGGATTCGCTCTTCGGCTGAAATATTTTTGAGTGCATGGCCCAACCGAAAAAAACAATAACACATTTCGCTCACCTGCTTTCTGTCATGTGAACCCATCTGCGGATTCTCACGGAAAAATTTTTTCAGAAAGCTCTGCAGGGGAATTTCACCGCTATATGCGGTCAGTATTCGAACAGCATACCGAAGCAGGTTGTCAAATTTCATGTATAAGGTTCAGTTAAAAACAAAAGGCGCGAATATGCGCGCCTGAAAACTATTTTTAATGGATATCAAAGTTCCAGCAATGCCTTCACCGGATCTTTTCCGAAAAGTAACTGGTCAGGATTCTCAAGCAGTTCTTTCACACGAACCAGAAAGCTGACGGATTCCCGGCCGTCTATTATACGGTGATCATAACTGACAGCGAGATACATCATAGGGCGGATCACGATCTGCCCATTGACCACCACCGCTCTCTCTTCAATCTTATGCATTCCCAGGATAGCAGATTGGGGAATATTAATAATGGGTGTTGACATGAGTGAACCGAACACGCCACCATTTGTAATCGTAAAGGTTCCCCCCTGCATTTCTTCCATACTTAATTTGTTATCCCTCGCCTTGCCGGCCAGTTCAACCACTTTCTTTTCTATTTCAGCCATGCTCAGACTTTCTGCATTTCTTATAACGGGTACTACCAAACCTTTCGGTGCGGAAACCGCAATGGAAATATCACAATAGTCATGGTAGAGGAGTTCTTCTCCGTCAATATATGCGTTCACCGCAGGCCATTCCTGTAACGCATAACAGACCGCCTTGGTAAAAAAACTCATGAAACCCAGATTCACGGAATGCTTCTCCTTGAATTTATCTTTATACTTTGTTCGCAGCGCCATGATCTGGCTCATATCCACTTCATTAAAAGTGGTGAGCATGGCTGTAGTATTTTTTGCCTCCACGAGTCGGCGTGAAACGGTTTTCCGCAAATTGCTCATTTTCTCTTTGCGAATATCCCGGCCGAATAATGTTTTACCGGGCAAACGACCCGGGTTGGCCAGTGCCTCAAGCACATCATGCTTTACGATTTTACCATTGGATCCGGACGGAATAATTGTACCCGCGTCCACTTTTTTATCTGAAATGATAGCCGCTGCAACCGGAGTGGCTTTCGGTTCATTACCCGCCGTTTTCTTTTCGGCTATCTGCGATTCAACTACTTTTTCAGAAGCGATCTTGGTAACCGGTGCTCCTGTTTTTTGTGACGTCGTATTCTTATCGGCTGGTTTTTCAGCTGCTTTTGAGGCAGGCTTTTGGGCGGATTCATCTATGTTTGCGAGCACATCACCGATTTTCAATGTGTCACCTTCCTTAACAAGGGTTTTGAGAGAACCGGCTTTTTCAGCATTTACTTCGAATGTCGCCTTTTCGCTTTCCAGTTCGGCAATCACTTCATCACGATCCACGTAATCACCATCCTGTTTAAGCCATTTCACCAGGGTTACTTCACTGATGGATTCGCCGACAGCCGGCACCTTAATATCAATCATCTGCTTTGAAATTTACGTGCACGAAGATAATTTATTTAACATGTCAGCTGTCAATTTTCAAATCAAATACTGAAAGCAGTCTCAATGATTTCTGATTGTTCCTGTGCGTGCACTTTAGCATATCCGGTAGCCGGAGAAGCACCCGGTTGACGGCTGATAAAGCCATAGTTAATTGTTTTCAGATTCATTTGCAGATAGGAGGCCGCACCCATATTCAGAGGTTCTTCCTGTATCCAGAACCAGGTTGCATTATTGTATTTCTTATAAAGAACATCCAGTTGACCGGATGGAAGCGGATAAAGCTGTTCAACCCGGATAACAGCCAGATCTTTCCGGTTATCCTTCATCTGTCTTTCTGCCAATTCGAAATAAATTTTCCCGGTACAAAACAACACTTTCTTCACTTGTGCAGCGTCTCCGGCAAATTTATCGTCAATGACTTCCTGGAATCCGCCATTGGTGAAATCCGAAATTTTTGAATATGTCCCCGGATAGCGCAGGTTGACCTTGGGTGAAAAATTTACCAGTGGTTTCCTGAAGGGCCATGCCAGCTGACGCCTCATGGCATGAAAATAATTTGCCGAAGTAGTGATGTTGGTTATGATCATATTTAGTTCAGCACACATTTGCAAAAACCTTTCCATACGGGCACTGCTGTGTTCTGGTCCCTGGCCCTCAAATCCATGAGGAAGAAGTAATACCAATCCATTCATACGCTGCCATTTTTGTTCCCCGGCTGCAATGAATTGATCAATCATCGTTTGGGCACCATTACAAAAATCACCGAATTGGGCCTCCCACAATACAAGAGCGCCCGGACTGGCAATCGCATACCCATATTCGAATCCCAAAACGCCGTATTCACTTAACAGCGAATTATAAATTCTGAATTTACCCTTCGCGTCCGGAATCCTGCTCAGTCGGTTATAAGATTCATCAGTTTTTTCATCCTGCAAAACAGAATGGCGGTGTGAGAAAGTTCCTCGGCACACATCCTGACCGCTCATGCGCACATCATGGCCATCCAATACCAGACTTCCATATGACAGGAGTTCGCCTGAAGACCAGTCGAGTTTTTGTTCCTCGTTAAATAATTTTTGCTTGTCCTGCAGCAGTTTTTCAATTTTCTTCAAAGGAGTAAATGTTTCCGGCCAGGACATTATCGCACCAAATATTTTCCTTAGATCCCCTACCGAAATAGCCGTTACGGGCGATTTGTTAAAGTCTTCTGCCGTTGCACGACGCATACTTTTCCAGGCCATTTCAGGCTGCTGATATTTATACGGAAGCGGTTTCTGTTTCACTTCATCCAGTCTTTCCTGCAGATCGTTCCAGAATTTTTTCTCCATATCCTTGGCCAGATCCTTTGCATCACTTTCCCCGTTTTCAATTAGAAACTGTGTATATACTTCCCTGGGATTGGGATGTTTTTCGATTAACCCGTATAATACCGGCTGGGTAAATTTAGGATCATCGCCTTCATTGTGTCCATGACGACGGTAGCAAACCATGTCGATAAAGATATCCGCATTAAATTCCTGCCGGTAACGGGCTGCAATTTCAGCACATTTAACAGCTGCCTCGGGATCATCTCCGTTCACGTGAAGCACGGGCGCCTGTACGGCGGCTGCCAGCGAAGTACAATAATCTGAACTTCTCGCCTCATCGAAATCCGTTGTAAATCCGATCTGATTATTGATTACGAAATGAATGGTTCCGCCAGTGTAATACCCTTCCAGACCGCACATTTGTAATACTTCGTAAACAATTCCCTGTCCCGCCAGCGAGGCATCACCATGAATGAGTATGGGGAGAATTTTATCATAATCACTCTTATATAGCACGTCCGCCTTGGCTCTTGCAAAACCCACCACTACCGGGTCAACTGCTTCCAGATGGGAAGGATTGGGCATTAGTTTTACATGAACTGATTTATCCGTCGGCGTAACCAGTTCGCTTCCAAAACCAAGATGATATTTTACATCACCGCTGCCCATCGTCTGATCCAGTTTGGCGGTTCCTTCAAATTCACTGAATATCTGCTCGTAGGTTTTTCCAAGAATATTCGCAAGGATATTTAAACGCCCGCGGTGGGCCATCCCCATAACCACTTCCTGAACGTCATTTTCAGCCGCCATATTGATCATGGCATCGAGCGCCGGAATCGTTGTTTCACCGCCTTCCAGCGAAAATCTTTTCTGTCCGATATATTTCGTGTGCAGAAATTTTTCAAACATGACCCCCTCATTCAACTTTTCAAGGATCCTTTTCCTTTTTTCCAGCGAGAGAGGTTCAATGAATTTCTTCTCCATTTCATTGGTAAGCCAGTCTATCTTCTTCTGGTCGCTGATATATTTGAATTCAATACCAACATGATCGGCATAACATTTTTGCAAATGGGAAAGAATATTGCGCAGACTGGTTGTTCCAAGGCCAATCAGATTACCGGCAAAAAAAGATTTGTCCATGTCCTCTTCGGTAAATCCAAAAAACCCGAGGCCCAGATTGGCACCTCTGTCCTTTCTTTGTCTGACTGGATTGGTTTTGGCCAGCAGATGACCTTTATTCCGGTATCCGAGGATAAGACGGTAAGCTCCCAGCTCTTTCTTCCAGTCAACCCCATCGGTCGTTTTATATGCGGGTTCTTTGGAAACGGTCGTCTGTCCATTGCCATTTTTGCCCTGAGTAAGGGCGAAATCAAAGCCCTCAAAAAACTTTTTGAACTCAGGGTCAACACTTTGTGGGTCTTTTACGAAATCCTGATACAAACTTTCAATAAAAGATGGAGAGGAGTTTGTGATATACTGTAGATCTTTCATTTTTTAACATTAATCGCGTTACAAATATCGGCAAAAGAAACTTCCGTATTATTTTTCAATATTTCACCGGTTTTCCTACCTTTGCCGTCCAAAATTCTGAATTCATGGCCAATCATCGCGCAACGAAAAAAGATGTTCGAAAAGCTTCCAAACGCCGGGATAGCAACCGCTATTATGGCAAAACTACAAGGAATGCGATCCGCGACCTGAAGGCCATCAAGGAACCAAAAGCAGCAGGCGAAAAAATGCCTGAAATTGCATCACTTATTGACCGCCTTGCAAAAAAAGGTGTAATCCACAAGAACAAGGCTGCAAACCTGAAAAGCAAACTCACCAAAAGCGTGAACAAGCTGGCTGTTGCCAATGCCTAAAGCTCAAAGCTTATAGCCGAAGACTTTTTTTATAAATTTGAAAGCATCTGTTTAACGCGGATGCTTTCCCCTTTATCGCTTATCGTGGATCGTATTTCGATTCACGATCTGCGTCCCGCGAATAATTATATTATTTATTCATTACGGGCTTTGGGCTTTGGGCTTTCAGCTTAAGAAGCTTCTCTTCCATGACACTGTTTATATTTCTTCCCGCTGCCACAGGGACATGGATCATTTCTTCCCACCTTCGGTCCCACTTTAACAGGCTCCTGTTTTACATTTTCTGAAGGATCATAATATTCACCGCCCCCTTCCATTACGGGCCCGGTACCTGCACCGGCGGCAACCAGTTCATCTTTCCTGACTTTCATCTTGCTCATGTCAGTTTTTTTCTCGTGTCCTTCCCGAATG
>DASXKM010000102.1:0-2794 GCA_036496825.1 Puia sp.
TCACTTTTGAAAAGGACATTGTCATTCCAATAGTCATTATTCGCATCTTCCTTATAAGTCCAGAAACCTACGATCGGAGACGTGGTGGTTGACTTTGCGGAGGAATCTTTTTTGCAGGAAATAAAAATCATGACAAAAAGCAGGATAAGATTCAGGGGTTTTGATATTGTTTTCATTTTGGTTTATTTAAATAATCTATTTATTTAGCTGAGGGCATCATATTGGAAATTACATTCCCATTCGACTGGGTATACCCGGAAGGAATCCTGAACAGATCAGCGGAAAATTTGCTTTCCTCCGCTTTGATCAGATTCTGTTCATAAGAATAATCTTTTCCCGCGACCATCATCTTTACGAAAATGCCTGAAGCGCCGGCATTTTCCAATGCTTTGAACATAGCCATCTGGGAAGTTTGCATGCTGGACATTTTTTTATACAGGGAATAACCGGGAACGGCCGTGCTGGTCCAGATTTCAATAGTGGAGGTAGATTTGAACCGGCCGGAACCGACGGTGGAAACCAGTTTCGAATGAATGCAGGAATAACCCAGCACAGTTTCGGTTCCAATTTTTGTCACCTGATATGTTTGGCCTGCACTCATCATGGATGGATCGATGATCCTTAACAAATAGGTTTTTGATTCCGGATACAGCAGGACTGTGAATTTTGGCTGGTCAAAATGACCGAGGCTGACCGTCCTTTTCATTTGAACGCCCGGGATAGGGATTTTCATTTCCAGTCGGCCTTCTCCCCCATCGGTAAAAAAGAGATTTGAGCTATCTTTTGTTGTTGAATTTTTTCCGGTCATCATCATGGAGTATTCATAATGCATACCGCTTCCGCCCGAAGATTTTTTAAAGCTGCCGATGGCAGCAGCAGAATCCTCTGCAAATACGCTGACCCCGCCTGTAAGCATATTCAGCGCTTTCATGGTCAGATCTGCACCGGAGCTGTCATTCGGATTGGCAGCCGCCGCTTTTGCGAACGCATCGAGCACACTATTGCTTCCTGAATTGGATTGCGCTGACAGATGGATTGATAAACTGCAGATCAGGACGGGAGTCCAGTATAAACGGCGAAGCATAATTTTTTTCATGAAAGATTTTCATTTGATTTCAATATCAAAGATCAGGGCATCGATAAACGTGAAGTGAATTATTCGACGAAAGACGCTTAATAATCGTCCAGGATCAAAGCTTCAATCAACAAACGTCTGAAACCGCCCAGGGACTGGCCGACCAGAAAAAATGGAACTATTCGTCAGTCTTTGCCTGGATTACACTTCAGATTCATTCCTCGTTGGATTCAGTTGGCTTGACGGCCATTTTCTCAAATGCTTATCAAAATAATAGTCCTCTGATTGTGACCGGATTTACTGAAATTTGCAAGCAATTCTATTTACACATCACAAACCTTTTCTATGGGCATCGCAGACAAACTGTTTAATCTAAAGAACGAAAAATCTTCAGCGAATTTAAAAGCAGGACAGGCTTTTTTGGAAGCCAACAAACTAAAGCCAGGTGTAAATGTCCTGCCAAGCGGATTGCAATATGAAGTCATTACAGAGGGTACAGGTATAAAACCGTCATCGCGAAGCAATGTGACCTGTCATTATCATGGTTCTTTGATTGACGGTACAGTTTTCGACAGCTCGGTGAAACGCGGACAACCGGCGACATTCCCGTTGAATCGCGTTATTTCCGGCTGGACAGAAGGACTTCAGTTAATGGGAGTCGGCAGCAAATGGCGTTTCTTCATTCCGCCCAATCTTGCCTACGGCGATCGTCAAACTGGATCTGACATCGGGCCAAACAGCACTTTAATTTTTGAAGTGGAATTATTAGGAGTGAGTTAAGACTCAGCAACTATTTTCATTTTTTCAGAACCTGATTTTAAAAATACCCAACCGAGAATTGCAGCGATCAGCGATGCAAACAAGACGGCTACTTTGGAGCTGTTTATCAAATCTTCGCTGCCTTCAAATGCCAGGTTGCTGATGAAGATGGACATGGTAAAACCAATGCCTGCCAATAATCCAAGCCCGATTAATTTTGTTGTATTCATGCCCTCGGGTAGTTTGGCTACCCCAAACGCAATGCTCAATGCACTGAATCCGGCAACTCCCAGAGGCTTACCCAGCATGAGTCCCAGGGCAATCCCCAGGCTGTTTGAACTGAAAATTTCTGTTGTCCAGCCTGCCGGCAGATGAATCGCTGTGTTCGCCAACGCAAACAGCGGGATGATTAAAAAATTTACAGGCTTATGAAGCGCATGTTGCAAAACATACGAGGGCTGGTTTTCCATATTCTTCCGGAAAGGAATCGCAAACGCCAGAAGGATGCCAGCCAAAGTTGGATGGATGCCGGATTTGTAAATAACGTACCACAATAAAACACCCGGCAATAAGTAAACCCATAATTTATAAATATTGAATTTATTGAATAGCAATAAAACGACCCAAATACCAAGAGCCAGTGAAAGATAAAAAAAGGAAATACCCTTTGTGTAAAAAATAGCAATGACGATCACGGCACCCAAATCATCAATAATGGCAAGGGCCACAAGAAATATTTTTAATGACAAAGGAATACGCTTACCAATAAGCGCCAGGACCCCGAGTGAAAAAGCAATATCGGTGGCCATCGGAATTCCGATGCCTGCCTGTTCAGGTTTCCCATGATTGAACATAAAATGTATCAGGGCCGGCACCAGCATACCACCTACGGCAGCAAAGATGGGCAGTACAGCATTTTTGATAGATGATAATTCACCGATAAAAAGTTCGCGTTCAATT
>DASXKM010000103.1:0-3087 GCA_036496825.1 Puia sp.
CCAGTGTAAAAGTGATGAATGAGTTTTACACGATGGGGCCGATTGTATCATCACCCGCCGTTTATGGCAGTTCCGTTTATTTTGGTAGCGCAGACGGCAATCTGTACGCAATCGAATTACTTCCCTGATCATTCCGGGTGCATTGTTGTTTGTTGTCCGCCGCTCATTATAAAAAATGGATAGTTTAACTCATATAGCGATCGGAGCCTGTATCGGGGACCTTTTTCTGGGAAAAAAGATTGGTAAAAAAGCGATGCTATATGGTGCCATTGCAGCGAGTTTGCCTGATATCGACTTCATTGCGTCATTCTGGTTGTCCACCGCAGATGATTTAATGGCGCACCGCGGGTTTACACATTCCTTTTTATTTGGAATTCTTTTTATCCTTGCACTGGCTTTTTTATTCAGACACCGGCACCGGGTAGAAAATATTCCCATAAAAACCTGGCTACTATTTATGGGGACTGAAATAGCCAGCCATCTTTTTCTGGACGCCTTCAACGCTTATGGAATCGGCTGGTTTGAGCCCTTCAGTCACCGGCGTATTTCTTTTCATGTCATATTCGTCGCTGATCCTTTTTTCTCTGTCTGGCCCGGGCTCGCTGCTCTTGGACTTTTAATTATGAGGAATCATAGTAGCAGAAGAAGGCGATGGGCAATAACAGGACTGGCTGGCTGTTCGATTTATTTACTTTATTGTGTTGTGAACAAATTGAACATGGATCGGGATATGCGCCAATCACTCGCAGGTCAGGATATTCATTACAACCGTTATTTTACAACGCCTACTCCATTTAATAACTGGTTATGGTATGATGTGGCTGAAACGGATTCGGGGTTTCAGATCGGTTACCACTCAGTCTTTGATAAAGATCATAATATCAGATTCCGGTTGATTCTCAGGAAGGATTATTTATTAGATCCATTTCGCAACAGGCATGACCTTCATGAACTGATGCGTTTTTCCCAGGGATATTATTCCGCCGACACATCTGCAAGGGGTATTGTGTTTAGTGATTTGCGCTTCGGTCAGATGATGGGATGGCAGAATCCGGATGCCCAATTTGTATTTCACTATTATCTCGAGGATTCCCGCGCCAACCACCTGGTCGTTCAGCGCGGAAGATTTGCTCATTGGAATTGGGAATCGATCAGGTTTTTTGTGAAACGAATCACAGGAAAAGAATAATGCGTTGTGAATAATCCGGAATCACAAAATCAACGTCAGATATTAGACATTATGCATTCAGTTTTAGGCTTTAGTTTTAGGCTTTATGCTTTGGGCTTTAGGCCTTCAGGATCTTTGTTTAAAATTAATAGTAAACAAATAAAATAACAGCCTGACAAACCAATAGCAAATCAGTTCCCATATTTTATTAAAAATGCCATTATGCGAGGTGAAATTTTCTTTCGTCACCTGAACACAATCATTTTGGATGATTTTCTGCATGGTATCATCGAGCATACCGGCAAACCCCTGATCGTTCACATCGATATTTAATTCGAGACTGGCGAATGCGCTGATGATATTTACATTATAGGATCCAATGGTAGCCCATTTCTTATCATAGGTCGAGACTTTTCCATGAAGAACACAGGGTTTGTATTCAAAAAGTTCAATCTGGTTTCGGAAAATCCAGTTATACATATAACGTTCTGCATATTTGGCAACCATCACATCAGACATGCCGGCGAGTATCAGTTTTATTTTTACACCTCTTGCCGCAGCTCTTTTCATATTCCTTCGTATGCCTGCGCCGGGTAAAAAATATCCCGACATCATTATGATATGATCTTCGGCTTTGTTGAACATTTCGAGATAACTCCGGGACACCTGATTTTTCTTCGTTATCCAGTCGTTTCGCCTTACCCGGACTTCGCAATATTTATCAGGTGGAATATCAAATGAAACCTCTTTATAATTACAAAGGCGAACTGGTTTTATGGGAAGGTACCCATTCCAGACTTCCTCACAAACGCGGCAAAGATCATTTGCAACCTCGCCCTCCATGAATAATGCGAAGTCGAGCCATCCTGGTTGATTCTCCAGATCGTTATAATGGTTACTGATATTAACTCCCCCAACCAGGGCAAAACGGTTGTCGACCAAAACAACTTTATGATGCATCCTCCGGCCAAAATAAGAATTCCGGCTCTTGAAAAGCGGTTCAAAAAACCGGAAATGAATGCCCGATTGATCAGTCTCCTGGATAAAAGACTTAGGAAGACTTTGGGAAGCATATCCGTCTGCCATCAGGTAAATCTGAACATTTCGTTTGGCAGCCGCTATCAGGGCATCAGTTACAGCTTTCCCGGTTTCGTCATAATCAAATATGTATACCTGAAACTGTATAATCTTTTCTGCCCGATTGATCATTTCAATGATCTGATCAAAATAAGGTTTCCCTCCACGAACAAGTTTTATTTTGTTTTGGACCGAATAACCGTTGACTTTTCTCCTTTTGCGAAAGCGCAATCTTCTCATGCCTGTTCTTTAGGGGTACCCCTGTAAAATAAGGCATAAAATCCTATGTCGCGAAAGATGAATCCATTTTAATTTTTTCGCAGGTAGCTTAAATCATAGGTAACCGAAATAATTCTACCATTATCGTCCGTTACATCCTGATACTGGCGCACGGAATCCCTGCTGATATTATAAAATATAAAATTTCCCTTCGTTTTGGTGCCGTTTGCATTTGCAGTCTCATAAGTGAAATGCATGGTTCCGTTTTTATATTCGCCGTTATAAAATCGTTGCCTGTCGCCCGGACCTCCGGATCCGATCCAGTCCTGTTCCCATTTGCCGGTGGTGGTGTCGTAAAAATTGAAACTCTTTCCGGAATATGCCTGTGTTGCCGTATAATTTTCCAGGATGGCACATCCGCCGGCCATGGCTTCCACATGACTGACACCGGATAAAAGTTGTGTGCCGGTACGGTAGCAGTTCCAGTCTCCAATCCAGAAATCAAA
The DNA here is from genome assembly GCA_036496825.1 of Puia sp. Taxonomy (GTDB): domain Bacteria; phylum Bacteroidota; class Bacteroidia; order Chitinophagales; family Chitinophagaceae; genus Puia. The sequence goes on from DASXKM010000103.1 coordinate 2,971, forward strand.
ATCGTGATTTCTCGGCTCCTTGCTGCACGGGTAAACGATTTCATAAACCTGCGACCTGATTTCTTTGAAGTTGGAAGCCGACCGCAAATTCTTAAATGCATCCAGGCTGTCGAGGTC
>DASXKM010000104.1:0-5137 GCA_036496825.1 Puia sp.
TGGCAAAATAGCTGAATTCCAATGGAAACGCTTCGGCAGTCCTGTATTTAAAAATGATTATCATCTGGCGATGCCCATTCAGGAATATGTGAAGCTGGTCAACAAAACGATATTCTATCCCATCAGAAACAGTCAGGGTGGAATTGTGGAAACACCGGCCGGTAAAATGGATTCGACGGTAGCCGGATTTGCAGATCATGGTTCCTGGCTGGAATGGCAGCAGGATGGTATGGCGGTTGGCGGGTTCCGTTGCAGTGCGCCATTCTGGAATGACGTGATTAATAATTCACCATTCTGGAATCAGGCGAGGGATGCTGTAGGAATGTACTATTGGGGAAAACAAATGCAGAATGATTCGCTGGTGGCGAGGGCAAGGATGGTGATCAATTTCTGTTTAAGTGCACCAAGGAATAAATATGGTTTGTTCGCTACGGTGTATAGCGCAAAAGATAAATCCTGGGGTTTGGGATGGAGCGATCCCCCGCACGGGAAGAATGTACTTTTCTTACGAAACGCGAATTGTTATGAAATGACTGCGCTTTGTAAAACCGGTGCCCATCTGCTGGATTATTATATCAGAAACGAACAGGACAAAAGAATCATCGCTTATCTGACTCCATTTGCAGAGTGGCTTTTGGGCGCCATTGACAAAAATGGCATAGTGCCTTCCTATATCAATGCTGATGACATGAAAGGTTCAGACATTCTGTATGAAAGTGCGCAGCCGGCTGCGGCCATGTGGTTTCTTGCGGAAATGTATAATGCTACTAAAGAAACCAGATTTCTATTGGGATCAGAGAAAATCGGCGCTTATATTGAAAGAGAAATTATACCCTCAGGAAAATGGATCGACATGGAGCAATATGTTTCCTGTGGCGCAAAGCCTTATTCATACCAGCAGGATTACTGGCAGGGCATGTGGTTCAGAGGTACACTCTGCACCATCTGGGCCACGGAAGGTTTTGCGGCTTTGCATCGTGCGACACTGCAAGACAGATGGCTGAAAGATGGCGAAAACTGTGCAGACTATTTATCTTTTAGCCAGTGCGTATGGAAACCCCATTTTATTTATACCGCAAATCCTTTTGGCGGATTTGTTTCTGATAATAGTGATGACGCCGATATGATGGATCAGCGCCAGGCTGAAATCGTGAAACCCTTTATCTACCTCGGAAAGAATCTGCACCGCCAGGATCTTATTGAACGCGCTGTTGCTGCTGCCCAGGCCTCCTGCACACTGATCATTCACGAACGTCATATTAAAAATAACATATTCGCACATCCTCTTTTTTACCCCACGGGTGTAGCTCCTGAAAATATAGATCATGAAGGCCTGCCCGAATGCCCTATGCGCAGCCATCCGCTTTGGGGAGAAGGAAGTGCGGTATATACCGGCCTGGGAGAAGCATATCGTTCACTGGGTGGTTTATATATCGATCCCAAAAATAAAATAATCGTAGCCGTAGACGGGATTAAGGTGGATCGTACTATCTTAAATGAAAATGTTGTGGATATCCGGGCCAGAGGATTTTTGTCGGGAGCGTTTTTATCGCAACCCTGGGATGATGAGTATAATACTGTCGTCCGGCTTGAAAATTCCAAAGACTATCAGATAACAGTAAATGATCAAAAGTTGAACACCGGTAACACAAATCAAAATTCAATTTCTATCCGGCAGGATGGTACGGTTGGAGTGATTTCATTGAATTCAAATAAACAGTAAGAAAAATGAAACGCAGAAGCTTTATTAAAAATTCGGGTTTCCTTGCCGCGGGTGTCGGAGTTGGAAGATTTTCTCCGATCGCGGGACCCTTTCATGTGAGCGAATTTTTGAATGGCGTTGCTCCATTTGATAAGAAAATAAGCAGAAAGTGGATTCAGTCCCTGTATGAAAGAGGTGCGGTAACGAGCTATGCAAAATCGAAAAACGAAATCAAATATATCGGCATGCCCGTGGGAGGCATTTGTTGCGGCTGCTTATACCTGGGAGGTGATGGCAGGATTTGGCTCTGGGATATATTTAATGTAAATCAGCTGGGTGCAGTAAACAAAGTATTGCCCATTAAACTGGAATCTTTCAATGTAAAGGAAATCAATAATGTGTTTGGATCGCTTTACCTCGAACCCGCATTCAACGTAAGACCCTTACAGCAGGGATTTGCCCTGGCAATAAAATATAAGGGAACACAAATCGTAAAGAGGTTGCATGAAGATGATTGGGATGAAATTATATTTCAGGCAACTTATCCGGTAGCCACAATAAAGTATATGGATAAGAATCTTCCCCTGGAGGTTACGCTGAAAGCATTTTCCCCATTCATACCAGGAGATGAAATGAACAGTGGTTTACCCTGCACCATTCAATCGATTTCTTTTAAGAATACCTCCCATGAACAGATGACCGTTGATACCATTGGCTGGCTCGAAAACAAGATGCTCTTAAATACTGAAAAAGAGAAAAAGGGTTTTGAGCGGGTAAATACAACACTGGAGGGACCCAATTGCAACGGAGTTGTGTTGGGTTGTACGGTTCATGATAAAGAACTAGAGAAAGCGGCTGACTTTGGAAACATGAGTTTCGCATTTTTGGGTAATACAGCAACCAAAATTACAGACGCAGCCAAAAGTAGTGATCCGCATGTACAGATGATCAAAAATTATATCGACTTTTCAGCCAATGCGCCCGTTTCCGTTCTTGCCAGTTCTCATGTATTAAAACCCATGCAGGAAAAGAATGCCGATTTTGTTATTAGCTGGTTCACCCCGAATGTTTCGTTCTTTAGTCACGGACCCAATCAGTCCATGACTGTTGAGAATGCAGATTTTCATTACTACACCGCGAATTTCGATGGTTCTGCAGCTGTTGCAAAATATATCGGCAGGAATTATCCTTCACTTAAACAGCAAACCATGCTCTGGATGGACACCTGGTTTGACAGTACCCTGCCATGGTGGTTCCTGGAGAGAACATTTATGAATATATCCACGCTCTCTACTACTGCATCCCACCGGTTTAAATCGGGAAGGTTTTACGCGTGGGAAGGAGTGGGGTGCTGTCACGGCACCTGTACGCATGTTTATCAATATGCCCAGGCCATGTCGAGAATATTTCCCAACCTGGAACGGGATACGCGGGAGCGCGTTGATCTGGGAGTTGGGTATGACGAAGCAACGGGCATGATCCGGATCCGTGGAGAAAAAACCGGTCCGTCCATTGATGGTCAGGCAGGAACTATTCTCCGGATTTACAGGGAATATTTAATGTCAAAAGATGGAATGATACTCAAGGCCAATTGGCCGAAGATCAAAAAAGCGGTGATTTTCGTGATGAAGCAGGATAAAAATAATGATGGTATGGAGGATACACCCATGGAGAATACCCTGGATGCATTGTGGAGTGGAGAGATTTCATGGATCGTCGGTTTATGCATTGCTTCTGTGCTGGCAGGTCAGATCATGGCTGAGGAAATGAACGACAGCGGGTTTGCTGCGACTTGTAAAGATTACGTGGAGAAGGGAAGGCGAAATATGGAACAATATCTTTTTAACGGGGAATATTTTATTCATCGGCCTGATCCCGAAATTGGGAAAAAAGAAATAGGTTCATATAATACCTGTCATATAGATCAGGTTTACGGCCAGTCATGGGCCTGGCAGGTCGGATTGGGAAGGGTTATTGATAAAGAAAAAACAATGAGTGCCTTGCGTTCCCTTTGGAAATATAATTATATGCCCGATGTGGGACCTTATATTAAAGAACATCCGGGAGGAAGGTTTTACGCACTGGCAGGTGAAGGCGGAATGGTGATGAATACCAATCCAAAAAATGAGGATAAACCTTATGGTGAGGCAAAAGCATGGCAGATCGGATACTTCAGTGAATGTATGAGTGGATTTGAATACCAGGTAGCCTCCCATATGATGGCAGAAGGCATGATTGAAGAATCATTGATCCTGACCAAAACCATTCACGATCGTTATCATGCATACAAAAGAAATCCCTATAACGAGATTGAGTGCAGCGATCACTATTCGCGTGCCATGGCAGCGTATGGCGTGTTTATCAATGTATGCGGATTTACTTACCACGGACCGAAGGGGTATATGGGTTTTGCACCGAAAATCAGTCCCGAAAAATTTAAGGCACCATTTACTTCTGCGGAAGGATGGGGAACATTTAGCCAGGAAAAAACGGATCATTCCTTTACGGCGCGGATAAAAGTTAAACACGGCAGGCTCGCTCTCAGCAAATTGTTTTTTGAACTCGATAAAAATCAAAAAGAGGGGAAGGTGGAAGTTGTGCTCAACAACAAAATGATTCCATCCAAAATTATTCAAAATGGTACCGCCTGCGAGATAAGCCTGAATGAACTTGTTTTGGTTAATGCAGATCAGACGATCACAGTGAAAATCAGTTAATCAAAAACTATGAAATTATTTCTGGTGGGAGGTTTTTTAGGAAGCGGTAAAACGACGGCCATTGAAAAAGCTTCAAAATGGCTTTTGGAAAATAATAAGAAAGTGGGTGTAATTACGAATGACCAGGGAACCCGGCAGGTGGATACTTTATTCGTCAAAGCCCGGGGAATAACCACTGAAGAAGTTGCGGGCGGATGCTTTTGCTGCAATTTTGAAGATTTGGAGGCGGGAATAGATGCTTTGAAATTTGAAGTGAATCCCGATACCATCTTTGCTGAATCTGTTGGCTCATGTACTGATCTTGCTGCTACCGTCATTAATCCTTTGTTGAAATTTAAGCCAAATCAGTTCGACATCGTATTGTCTGTGTTTGCCGACGTAAGGTTGCTGATTATATTTCTGCAAAAGAACAAGGATATCTTCTATGACAATGTGAATTATATATACGAAAAGCAATTTCAGGAAGCTGATATCATTGTTGTAAATAAAATCGATTTGTTAACGGATGAACAACTAAAGGCTGCCAGGGAAATCATCGACGCGGAATTCAAAGACAAAATCATCCTCTATCAAAATTCACTGAACGGGAATTCGATAAAGCAATGGTTATCGGTATGTGAAGGATTTCAAAGTTCAGCGTTCAGGCCTTCGCTGGATATTGATTACAATATATATGGCGCGGGCGAGGCAGAACTGGCCTGGCTGGATGAAGAAATTC
>DASXKM010000105.1:0-6182 GCA_036496825.1 Puia sp.
TTCAAATTTATTACCAGGCTCCAGCTGGTTGAAACCATTTCACTGAAAGCACTTTTCTTTACCGAAGTAGCCATTGACACGCTGAATTTTATCACAGCAGTGCCTGTTGGCGGAGCCGTTGAAAGAATGCAGAAAGCATTAAAACAGGAGGTACATGGCAGCCGGGACAGGTTTATAGAAAAATGCGAATCTGCCGGTATCCGCTATAAGATCGGTGAAATCGAGAGCAGCTGGGATAAGGAACGTTTCGTTAACGAAACACGCTTTGCCGACCTGGTCGTCATCAGCAAACAATTATTTTACCAGAATATTTCCGACTTCCAGCCGAACGTATTCATGCGGGAAGCCCTGCACGTTTCAGAATGCCCGGTGATGATTATTCCAGAATCTTTTGTGTCTATCGACCGGATTGTTTTGGCATATGACGGGAAAAAGGAAAGTGCTTTTGCTTTAAAACAATTCACACAAATGTTTTCACAATTCGAAGAATTTCCCATCGAATTTGTTTACGTAAAAAGTGAGGAAAAAACTGAGATTCCGGATAAGGAACTGCTGAAGGAATATTCAAATGCTCATTTTGATGCCGGAAATATCAGAGAGATCAATATTTTGGAACATCATTCTTTCAGCAACTGGTTAAACAGCTTAAAGAACGTATTGATTATTTCCGGATCTTATTCCAGATCGGCTGCTTCCAGAATGGTTAAACCCAGTTTTATCAGTCAGGTTATTCAAAAAAATTCCGTTCCCCTATTTATAGCCCATAATGCGTGAATGATGAGGGTCGACCTTAAAATACGGAAGAAATTAACCGATGTTCAGACCTAAAATAATCGACGCTTTAAATAATTATTCCCGGGGTCAATTTTTAAAAGACCTGATTTCCGGTGTCATTGTCGGGATTGTTGCGCTTCCGCTTGCCATCGCCTTCGCCATGGCCTATGGTGTTTCTCCTGAAAAAGGAATTATAACGGCCATCATAGGAGGTTTTGTCATTTCTGTTTTAGGAGGAAGCCGTGTGCAAATCGGAGGTCCCACCGGTGCATTTATCGTCGTTGTATATGGGATCGTACAGCAATTCGGCGTTTCTGGTCTTACGATGGCTACACTGATTGCGGGAATCATGTTGATCATTATTGGATTTGCCCGATTGGGAAGCGTTATTAAATTTATTCCCTACCCCCTGATTGTTGGATTTACGGCTGGCATAGCGGTTATTATTTTTTCATCCCAGATTAAAGATCTGTTGGGACTTGGCATGGGACCCGTGCCTGTGGATTTCATAGAAAAGTGGAATGAATATGGACATCATCTGGGAAATATCAGTCCTTATGCGATTGGCATTGGCCTGGGCACCATACTGATCGTTGTTTTATTCCCGCGTGTCTCGCACAAAATTCCAGGATCCCTGATTGCCATCATTTTATTTACGGGAGTAGTCAGCTTTTTTCATTTTCCGGTTGAGACGATCGGTTCCCGTTTTGGTATGATTTCATCCTCGCTCCCGGCTCCGGTACTTCCTGTATTCAGCTGGCAGGTTTTTAAAAGCCTTTTGCGGCCTGCTTTTACGATAGCAGTTTTGGGCGGCATTGAATCCCTACTCTCTGCTGTAGTCGCCGACGGAATGATTGGTGGAAATCATCGAAGTAATATGGAACTGGTTGCCCAGGGAGTCGCAAACATGGCATCTTCCGTATTCGGTGGTGTACCAGCCACCGGCGCGATAGCGAGAACAGCCACCAATGTGAAAAACGGAGGAAGGACACCTGTAGCGGGCATCATTCATTCGATCACCCTACTGATTATTTTATTGCTGGCCGGCCGATGGGCCTCACTGATACCGCTCAGCTGCCTTGCGGGCATACTGGTAATAGTTGCTTTTCATATGAGTGAATATGAAACATTTTTTAATATCGCCCGGGGAAACCGGAGTGATGCGGCCGTGCTGGTGACCACTTTTTTATTAACGGTTCTTTTTGATCTTACCATCGCTATTGAGATCGGCATGGTGATGGCTGCTTTTTTGTTTATGCGGAAAATGATTCAAATCAGTGAGATCAGCAAAATGTTCATTACGGACGATCAGGAAGCTGACGATTTGCTTGCTGCGGACAAATATCCGATTCCGAAAGAAGTGGAAGTATTTGAATTAAAGGGACCGCTCTTTTTCGGGGCCGCATACAAATTCAAGGATGCCATAAGGGAAATTGAAAAAAAACCCCTGATCATGATATTACGTATGAGACAGGTTCCCATTATTGATGCTACCGGTCTCCATACCATTGAGGATATTCAGAGAATCTGTAAAAGAGAGGGTACCAGGCTCATCATCAGTGGCATACAGCCATCCGTAAAAGAACAATTCAAAGAATCCAGGTTATTTTTCAAGATAGGCGGCCGTTATTTTACAGACGATTTTGGTACGGCTGTTTCACTGGCCAAAACAGTTTTGCGTGAAATACATGGAAATTAAGAACCTTCGCCTGTTGATTTATTAAATTATGATGGGGGATTTTACATCTGCAAAATTCTCCATAAAATCATGGTCATCCTTTTGTTTAGCAATTTCATGTAATAGCGGTGTAATGAAAAAAGCAGAAAAAACGGAAATCATTGCATACAAACTCAAACAAAGATTTAAAAGGCTTACCCCCATATCGGAACAGATCCTCATTTCATTCAGCTCAAAACATATCCATGCCTTTCGGGTGGATGTAAAAAAATGCAAGGCTCTGAACCGGTTACTGGGAGCCGGTTTAAATAAGAAGAAAAAATACAGGATCCCAAGCCAGTTAAAGAAAATATATAAGGAACTGGGCCTCATCAGAAACTTCAGAATGCAGGAAAAAAAAATAAAAGCGTCGCCTTTTATTCAGGCCGAAAGTTCATTAGAAAAATATTTGCGGTATGTAAGGGAAAGTCAGGACAGTCATATCCAGGCAGTCAAAGCGATATTTGGTGGACATAAGCGCTTTAAACCTGACAGACCAGCTTTGGAATATCATAAGAATAAAAAGGCCGGTCAGATTACCATAAATAAATTTAATCAGGACGTTACCAAAGAACTCATTGATCTGATCAGGATCGAAAACAAATCAGACGAAGAATTTCATAATATCCGTAAAGTACTCAAGGATATTCAGTATACCTGGAAGTTTATAAAGTACGAGTCAACAGGCGTTACCGCTTTTCTTTCAGATAAAAAGGAAATAATCCGGTTGACAGAACATCTTGGCAAATTTCACGATTTATCGGTTGCTATTAAATTAATGGAAACAGACCGATTGACTTCCTTAGTGACTGGAAACGAACGGGACTCTCTGCTTGTTATCAGGAATAAATGGAATGAAGAAAAAGAGGAAAGGAGAAGGCAGCTACAAACTATGATCAGCAAAAAATTTGAAAAACAAATTAAACCTGATATGTGATCATTGATCAATGTCATACTACTCCATGATTAACGACAGCAGATTTCCAGACTAATTGATATTTTTTTGTATCATGAAATCTGCATTGAAAATAGGAAATCAAAACGGCTTCGTTATTTCGGTTCACTGGACATTTTTACCGTTGATTGCCTGGACAGTCATTGTCAATTTCCTGACAGGTATAACTACTGCGGGTGTCGTTTGGAGCCTCTTCCTTTTTATCGGTATCATTGCATCACTGTTACTCCATGAACTGGGTCATGCCGTTGCAGCGGGCTATTTTAATATCCGTGCAACTTCCACCATCCTTTTCCCTTTTGGTGGCATTTCGGACATGCATGATCAGCCAAATCAAACCTGGAAATACATTTTAATTTCCCTCGCAGGGCCCCTGGTAAATATAACCATTGGTATTCTATTGTTGTTATTCATCCATCCTTATGTTGCTTACTGGATGGAGCCGGGAAATATCGGCAGCGTTGATCAAAGTAATTTTATTTTTCAATTGCAGGTTATCAATCTCTCGCTGGGATTGTTTAACCTGATACCCGTTTTCCCGATGGATGGCGGCAGGATTGTTGAAATTCTTTTTTCGGGTAAAATGAATTCAGAAAAAGCAAACCATAGTGAACGTATAGTGAGTGTGGTTGTTGCCTTCGCCATGATCGCTTTGGGAATCTGGAAGATTCTGCCCATTGCCTTTCTTCTGGGTCTTTATATTCTGATTACATTCCGGTCAGAAAAATATACATTCCGTAAGACCGGAATCAGCGGCAGGGATATCGTGCAAAATGTCATTTGAAAGACGGTATTATCATCTGATGGAGCAATTTTGTCAAATGGGTATACTCCGGATCTCATTAAATTGCATAAATCTTTTTTATGCAACAAATTGCCGATTTTTTCAGGGGCCTGTTCGATACAAGTCAATGGCCTGCCCGATGGCATTGCGGAACCTGGAGTCCGTTCCACGGCTGGTTGTATATCCTGAGTGATCTGACAATCTGGATCGCTTATTTTCTGATTCCCGTTATTATCTTAAACTATCTGAGCAAAAAGAAGAACGGAATTAAGTTTCAGAAAATCTATTTGCTTTTTGCGGTTTTTATTCTTTTATGCGGACTGACGCATTTCCTGGATGCCATGATGTTCTGGATACCGATGTACCGTTTAAGCGCACTGATCAGGCTGATTACGGGCGTCGTCAGTATGTTAACTGTCTATTATCTGATCAAAATATTACCCCAGGCCTTTCGTTTAAAATCCACCGAAGAGCTGGAACGCGAGGTTGCGCGCAGGATCCAGGCAGAAGCAAACCTCGCGGAAGCGAATGCCAGCCTTACATCTTTTGCCTATATCGCTTCCCATGATCTGCAGGAGCCGGTTCGTAAAATCAAATCTTACGCGTATATGCTAATGGATGGTTATGCCGCCAACCTGGATCAGAAGGGAAATGAACTGATTGAAAAAATCCTGAAATCCGGTTCGCGTATGCAGACGATGACCTCCGATATTCTGACGCTTTCAGCCTACACGGATCAGATCCTGATGAATATGGTGGACATGGAAGAGGCCGTCCGGATAGCTATGCAGGATCTTGAATCCAGGATACAGGAGACGGGCGCACAGATCAGCATTCAACCGATACCTCAGGTATACGGCAACCAATCTTATCTCGCTCATTTGTTTTTAAATCTGCTGAGTAATTCGCTGAAGTTTACCTCCCGGACACCCAGGATAAAAATATGGGGAGAGAAAAACGGGGATATGGTGAATATCTTTGTGGAAGATAACGGGATTGGCATCCCCGACGAAGGGAGAGAGAAAATCTTTCATGCGTTTCAGAAAATGCACGGAAAAAATGAGTATGATGGTTCCGGCATCGGGCTTGCCATCTGCAAACGGATCGTTGATATTCATAAAGGAACGATTTCTTTTTCGAGTCAGGAGGGAAAGGGTTCTACTTTTTCGATGTCGTTTCCAGCAGGCGTGGCGGTATAATGATTAATGATTAAGGCTTAAGGATTAATACAATTTATAATCCTTAATAATTATTCATTGATCATTTTTCTTATAAATGTTTTTTCTTCTTCAAACGCCGTCTGACGAAGGGCGGTTTGCAGATATTTCCTGGCGAGATCATCGCGGCCTTCCATCTGGTGAAATTTACCCAGCGCCGCATTTAAAAGAAAATATCGGCCCAGAAAGGGATGAGCCTCCAAGGAATGAAGTATGTTAAAGCTATCTTGTTTCTGCCCCGCATAGTATAGGGCAATTGCATGATTAAGTTCGACAAAGGGATTTTTATACTTATACAGGAGCCGCTTATACAATCCGGCGATCGTTTGCCAGTCCGTGGATTGAAAATTTTTCGCCGCACAATGCAGATATGCAATACTGGCCTCGAGATGATATGATGACACAGGGCCCGATTGTGATTTGTTAAAAAAATAATTGCCCAGGGATATCAGTTCTTCATTCCACAAACTTCTGTCCTGATCTTCCAGAGCCACCAGTTCCCCCTCCGAACCAAACCTGGATTTAAACCGCGCACTATTAAAAAGCATCAGTGCCTGTAGTGCTTTCGTGTCGCTGTTTACCAATGAACTATCCAGCAGGGATTTATTGAGCAGCAATGCCTCTTCACATAGTTCCTCCCGCAGTAGTTCATTTCCTGCTGACGATTTGTAACCCTCATTAAAAATCAGGTATATCACTTTATGCACACTGGGCAGGCGCGACTTTAATTCATCT
>DASXKM010000106.1:0-1864 GCA_036496825.1 Puia sp.
ACTGGTTGAAATGGAAGATGTGGAAACCTGTTGTGGATTCGGCGGCAGCTTTGCCGTAAAATTTGAACCCATTTCCCTCGCGATGGCGGACCAAAAAGTAAATCACGCATTAAAAACAGGCGCAAAATATTTGATTTCCACCGACCTGTCCTGTTTAATGCATCTGGATGGATACATCCGGCATAAAGGGCTACCACTAAAAACCCTTCATATTGCCGATGTTCTCAGTAGTGGCTGGTAAAAAACCACCCACCGTGCCACGAAAGCAGGCGGGTGGTGACCTTAAAACAACCTGTCGCAAGAGTTTGGCCATTTTCATAGCCTTATGTGTATATACGTGTGGGATCCTGAATTGGATGCCTAAGGATACCGAAGCCTGAGATGCAATTCGTAAAACCCTGTTTAAACGATTAGAGTAAGCTTGTGGGCTTTACATGTCCTGGCTCATTGCATTATATTTGATAAACGATTAACTCATAGCAAAATGTCCAAATGGCTTATAAAATCGGAACCGGAAGTTTATAGTTGGGATCAGCTGGTGAAAGATAAACACACCCGTTGGGATGGGATACGTAACTATGCAGCCCGGCTGCATTTGAGAGCAATGAAAAAAGGGGATGAAATATTTTTTTATCATAGCAATAAAGGAACTGAAATAGTTGGTATTGCATCGGTAACTAAAGAGGCTTATCCGGACCCAACCAGTGAAGATCCTGCCTGGTTTGCCATCGATATTAAGCCATTGAAAAAGTTAAAGCAACCGGTCACTCTTGAACAGATTAAAAAAGAAAAAAAACTTGCCGGTATGTCGCTGGTCCGCATCAGTCGTTTATCCGTACAGCCGGTTACTGATGATGAATGGCTGATTATTTTGAAAATGAGCGGACCGGCCAAAGAATCATGAAAAAAAAATTACTCCTGTTTATTTTATTGGTTTACTCGTCCGTCAGGTACTCCTTTGCTCAGATTATCCCGCCAAACTCATCCTTGATCAGCCTGCAGCATTTTGTGACCAAACTACAACCCAATACCTATGACAGCAGCTATACGGATCTTCATTTTGTAATTGGGGAAAATATTAATTATCTCTATCCGCTTTATCAATTGCTCGGCAACGGCAAAAAATTTATGAGCGATTTTTCCTTGCCGGTTTATTACGATTTGCTGAGCGAGTCTGTTTCATTTGTTGGCGATTATGCGGCTGCTCTTGAATATCAAAAAGCGTCTGATACGACACATCTTACAGACGTTGAATATCGCCAGATTGGAAAAAGTATTCAGCAGCTCAAGAATATCAAGAATGCAGATGCCAAAAGATTTATTACGTACATCGCATCCAATTATAAAGTGATCATGCTGAATGAAGCAAATAATAAGCCTATTCACCGTGCATTTGCGTACTCCCTGCTGGATGTTTTATATAACAGGGGATATCGTTATCTGGCAATGGAAATGCTGAATCCGATGCCGGATCATGAACTCACAAAACTCACTTATAAAACGGGACATTTCGCAACCGAACCGGTTGCCGGAGAATTAATCCGGCAGGCACTGGAACTGGGATTTAAACTTGTAGCCTATCAGGATCCCCAGGGGAATAATCACACACCTACCGAGAGAGATTCGATTCAGGCTTTGAATATTGCTAAAATATTGAAAGGAGATCCGGAAGCAAAAATATTTGTATATGGCAGCTATGGCAATATTGCCGAGAAAAGTATCTCACCAGATTTTATTCCAATGGGTATGGCATTTAAAAGAATGACCGGTATTGATCCACTGACCATCGATCAGACCGATATGACGGAAGAAAGTAATTTCTCATTCGGCAAAGCGTTTTATGATTCTTATGTAGAAAAATTTC
>DASXKM010000107.1:0-5904 GCA_036496825.1 Puia sp.
CCAATTAAATTCAGCGGGTCATACAGTGACTGTTTTCGAACGAGATGATGCGCCGGGTGGTTTACTTCGATATGGCATTCCGGACTTCAAGCTGGAAAAATGGGTCATTGACCGCAGAATCAATCTGCTCGAGGTTGAAGGCGTGATATTCCGTTGCAATATCAATGTCGGCGTGGATATCCGGATTGAAGAACTGACCCACGATTTTCACGCAATTGTTCTGTGTGGCGGCTCCACCATTCCCAGGGATCTTACTGTACCAGGAAGAGAATTGAAGGGGATCTATTTCGCTATGGATTTCCTGAAACAACAAAATCAAAGAGTGCGGGGAATTCCAGTTCCGGGAGAAGATATTTTTGCCACCAAAAAAAATGTAATTGTTATTGGCGGAGGGGATACAGGAAGTGACTGTGTCGGAACTTCCAATCGTCATGAAGCCAAAACCGTTACCCAATTTGAATTGCTTCCACAACCACCAAAAGAAAGGACCGTATACATGCCCTGGCCAACTTATCCGATGGTTTTGAAAACAACCTCGTCTCATGAAGAAGGCGTAGAAAGGCAATGGGCCATGGCTACAAAGGAATTCATCGGAGATAAAGATGGAAATCTGAAGGCGTTGAAAATAGTTCAGCTGGACTGGAAGATGGCGGATGATGGCCGGCCTGCAAAATTTGTGGAAGTGGCCGGAACAGAAGAAATTATACCCTGCGAGCTGGCTTTGCTGGCGATGGGATTTGTACATCCGCAACAGGAAGGACTCGTTAATGACCTGGGGCTTGAACTGGATGAACGTGGCAATGTAAGGGCAACAGAAAAATCTTATCAAACCAACGTCAATAAGGTATTCACTGCCGGAGATATGCGCCGCGGTCAGTCACTGGTCGTCTGGGCCATCAGTGAAGGAAGGGAATGCGCCCGTAAAGTGGATGAATATCTTATGGGAAGTTCTTTACTCGAAACAAAGGATCATTCATTGATAGGAGTCACATATTAAAAGCCTGAAATTAGTGTGGTGAATCTGAAAAGGTAGAAAATGTATTAATTCGAAATTGAATTTGCAAATGACAATGTGAAAATGTGGCTTGGAGTCTCTATCCATTTCAGGCTCACCCATTCACAATGTTATTTGCTTTTTCAGACTCAGGCTCACCCTTTCAAATTGTCATTTCCTTTTTCAGACTCAGATCACTCTTTCATATTGTCGTTTGCTTTTTCAGACTCGGGCTCACCCTTTCACATTGTCATTTGCAAATTCAATTTCGAATTCCTACATTCTTATAATTCCATATTCACCACACTAGTTTAGGCTTTGGGCTTGATAACCCTTAAATTTATAGTAATAAATATTTATGGACTATCATCAGCTGCTCAATAAAGTTGAGCAATACGCAACCGATTCCTTCGACCATACAAATCTGAATAACCTGGTTTACCACAATCTCCGGCATACGGAATCTGTTGCTTCTTATGCGAAACAGATTGCCCATCATTACCAGCTGGGTGAACGCGATTATTTTATTGTGGTCGCGGCTGCCTGGTTTCACGATCTGGGATACACTTTGGAAAGAGCCAATCACGAGGCAGAAGGTGCGGGGGCTGCGGGTATCTTTCTCGCAAATCATGGATTGCCTGCAGTGGATATCGATGCCGTAAAGGGATGCATACTGGCAACGAAACTACCCCAGGATCCACACAATCTGCTGGAAGAAATTGTTTGCGACGCTGACCTGTATCACCTGGGTACTTCGCATTTCAGCGAACTGAATAAGTCCATGCGCAAAGAGGTTGAGGAAGCTACAAATAAAAAAATTTCAAAGGACGACTGGAGAGTGAAGACTATTAATTTTCTGGAATCACATGTTTATCATACGGATTATGCCAAACTACTGTTGAATGACCAGAAACAAAAAAATCTCGATGAACTGAAAGAAAAATCTGAATCCAAGTTTCAGCAGGATCTACGCCCCCGAATGTCTTTGGCGATCGGTGAACATCCGGCTGAAGAAGAACATCATTATGAAAAACATAGGAAAGAGAAAGATAGAAATGAAAAGCCCGAAAGAGGAATAGAAACCATGTTTCGGGTGAGTTCCTCCAATCACCAGCGCTTAAGTGATATGGCAGACAATAAGGCGCATATTATGATCACCGTGAATTCGATCATTCTCTCAGCCGTGATTAGTTTGCTGCTGAGAAAACTGGATGAAAACAGTTATTTAATGATTCCCACATTTATGCTGCTGGCCGCCAGTCTCATCACCATTATTTTTTCTATTCTCGCAACCCGTCCAACCATTCCCAATGGTATTTTCTCCAAAAAGGATATTGAAGAAAAAAAAGTAAACCTGCTGTTCTTTGGTAATTTTTATCGCATGAAACTTCCGGACTATAAAGAAGGTATGGAAAAAATGATGGGGGACAAGGACTATCTGTACGGAAGCCTGATTATGGACGGATTCGCACAGGGAAAAGTTTTGGGGAAAAAATATCAGCTGCTTCGAATTTCGTATAACGTTTTTATGTTCGGGCTGATCCTGTCTGTTATCGCGTTTATTATAGCTTCGGCAAGCTATGGAAAATAATTATCCGTTTTTCATTGGTATATTTCTCTGCACACTCATCGTAAGTTCCTGTGAAAGTCAACAGCCGACTTTTCGATCTCCGGATGGTTATAATCTGAACAACCCGACACGTTTTAATATGCCAAACGTCCTCCGGGAAATTTCAGGAATTACATTTGATCGGGGCATCGCTGATACAATATATGCGGAGCAGGATGAAGAGGGTAAAGTATTCCGGTTTAGTTTGGGCAAGACCGGTATGCAGGTAACCAGGTTTGGGAAAAAAGGAGATTTTGAAGATATTAGCATTTTTAAGAATTATATCATTATGCTAAGAAGCGATGGCGTATTATTTACCTTCCCGATATCCGAGTCCCGGAAAGAAGAGACTGCTCAGGTGAAAATATTCGAAGATCTTTTG
The DNA here is from genome assembly GCA_036496825.1 of Puia sp. GTDB lineage: Bacteria > Bacteroidota > Bacteroidia > Chitinophagales > Chitinophagaceae > Puia. The sequence continues at coordinate 2,986 of DASXKM010000107.1, forward strand.
CCGGCCGGTGAATATGAAGGGATTGCCGCTGATGAAATGACTCAAAAAATATATGTGCTTTGCAAACATTGCCGCAATGAAAAAACTAATAAATGGGGAGGTGGTACCATATTGAAAATGGATACATCGGGCGTCCTGACGCCTTCAGGAAACTTTGAATTGGATATAAAGGAAATCGATGCCATGACCGATTCAACCAAAATAAATTTTCATCCCTCTGCACTGGCTCAAAACCCAGAAACCAGGGAATGGTTTATCCTTTCCTCTGTTAATAAACTGCTTGTCACTACAGACCCAAATTGGAAAGTGAAATCCGTTTATCCCCTGAATCCAACCATATTCGAGCAACCGGAAGGCATTGCCTTTGACAGGAAGCAAAATCTTTATATTTCAAATGAGCGGGGCCTGTCTTCAACTGCCACCATTCTCTTCTTTGCTTACAGTAAAAATTAATTCGTGTACTATTGAGAACAGGGAAGCACAACTGCTGGACAATGAAGTTATACCTATATTTCTGCATTGGAATACTGATCACTGATGTCGCGAGGGCACAGGATTCAGTATTGCAAAGAGTCATCATGATCGGAGATGCGGGCGAAATTGACAAAGAACAGCAAGCTGTTATTCCCGCTGCTTCTAACATGATTATTCCGGGTAAAACCACCGTTTTATATCTGGGCGATAATATTTATCCAAGGGGTATGGGTCTGCCGGGTAGCAAAGAGGAGGAAGCAACCAAATCGATTTTGCAATCACAGTATAAACCCATGCGAAGCAAAGGTGCACCGGTTTATTTCATACCCGGGAATCACGATTGGGATAAGGAAGGGAAAAACGGACTGGCCAAAATAAAACAGGAATGGGCCTACCTGGAAGAACAAAATGATCTTTCGTTAAAACTATTACCTCCGGACGGCTGCCCGGGTCCGACGGAAATAAATATTTCTCAGGACCTGGTCATTATTGTTTTCGATAGCGAATGGTGGTTGTTTCCTTTTGATAAAACGAATCTGCTGGCGGAATGTGACTGTCGAACTAAAAAAGAAATAATCCTCCGGATGCAGGAATTATTATATAAGAACCGGAACAAGACAATATTCCTGGCTTCGCATCACCCATTCCAGAGTTATGGAACACATGGAGGTTATTTTTCCTGGAAGGATCATATTTTCCCATTCACGGCGGCCGATCCAAATCTTTATATACCATTACCAATCGTTGGTTCTCTCTATCCGATACTCAGAAAGACTTTTACCAATCCGGAGGACCTTCACCATCCGCTTTATAAATCGATGATCAGGCAGGTGGATGCTGTTTTTGACAGCTTTCCGAATCTGATCCATATCGCCGGTCATGAGCACGGGCTTCAATTTATTAAAGGAAAACAGCTACAGGTGGTCAGCGGTTCAGGCTCCAAAGAAACCTATGCAAGAAAAACAAAAAATTCTCTTTTCGCCGAAGCTGATCAGGGTTTTGTGATCGCGGATCAGCTTATTGACCGGTCCATTCGTTTTACTTTTTATGAATATAAGGAAACCGGCATCGTCCCCGTTTTCAGTTTCAATAAGCCTTTTACACGAATGACGCCTGAAGAGGATTCTGTTTACACAGCCAGTTTAGGCGATAGTGTAATCAGAAGTGTTCATACCCGATACGATTATCCCGGGAAGTTCCACCGGACATTATTCGGGGAAAACTATCGGAAGGAATGGGCGTTGCCAACCAAATTACCATTGATAAAAATATCCTCATTTCACGGCGGTTTAGTGCCGCTGGAGCGAGGTGGAGGCATGCAGTCAAATTCCCTGCGATTGGAAGACAGTTCCGGAAATGAATGGGTGATCAGGAGCGTGGAAAAATCGGTTGATCTGCTATTGCCCGAAGCGCTCAGAGGCACCTTTGCAAAAGATTTTCTGGATGATGTGACCAGTGGTCAGCACCCGTTTTCCGCACTGGCTGTTCCACCCATTGCCAATGCCGTAAAGGTATCACATGCCAATCCTGAAATCGGAGTGATCGCACCGGATAAAAATCTTGGGATGTACGAAAGATATTTCGTTAACACCATTTGTCTGATTGAAGAACGCGAACCCGACGGGAAATCGGATAACACAGGCAAGATGCTGAGTAATCTGGATAAGGACAATGACAATTCTATAAGAGGAAAAGAATTTCTCAGAGCAAGAATACTGGATATGTATATCGGCGACTGGGACCGGCATGAAGACCAATGGAGATGGCATAATTTGGATACTGGAAAAGACAAACGTTACCAGGCTGTTCCCCGCGACCGCGACCAGGTGTTCCATGTTACACAGGGGTGGCTACCCAGACTGGCTGCAAATCCCTATATACTTCCCACACTTCAAAACTTCGGTGGAAAAGTGGAACATCCGGAATACTCCATGTTCAAATCACGTTTTCTGAATGCTTACCCGGATATGCAATTCAATTACGAAGAGTGGATGAAATTGACTAACCGGTTCATAACAGATGTAACGGACAGTGTACTTGAAACAGCGCTTCGGAGATTGCCCGCTGAATCATATAAACTGCGACACGAAATCCTGTTGAATGATTTGAAACAAAGAAAGGAGGACATGCCCAGGGCAATGGAATACTACTATAAGTTTATTAATAAAATTGCAGACATAAAACTGAGCGACAAAAATGAATGGGTGAACATACATGGCGAGTCCGATGGCTCCATGCGGATTATCGTAAGAAAAATCAATAAGAGCGGAGAAGTGAAAGGTGAGCTGATGGATAAGACTTTCAAAGCCGGCCTGACAAAAGAAATCAGGATTTATACAAGCGATGGAGATGATAGTGTATCGATTGACAATAAAAATTCCACCATTGCCCTCCGGATTATCGGACGGGATGGAAGAAAGGTGTACAAAATCGTTGAGGCAAAAA
>DASXKM010000108.1:0-4217 GCA_036496825.1 Puia sp.
TGAGTGCAGAAGGAATAACATTATAATATGTGGGTAAAGGCGAAAAAGAAAATCATGGGGGATGGCACCGATGATGGTGTGGATCTGCTGATGCTGAAACGGGTAGTAAATGCTTGCATTAAGAGCGACAGTCTTTTGCAAATTGCAATGGGTAAAAAAGAATATACAGGTAATGACCTTGACACTTTCCAGGCAAAGGACATGGAAAGCCGCACAGCACGTTCGGTTTTGCTTTATCTGTTTAAAGAAAATCATATCATGGATATGACCAACACTACATTTATAACTGATTTTTCGGAACAGGCTGATCGTGAGGAAAAGAAGATGGAAATAAAAGAAACTGCACCAAAGAATTACAGGAAGGATATTGTTCAGGACAATGAAAATGATATTAGGGATAGTATTTATGGAAACAATGATATTATGGCAACTGATCCTATGCATGGAACACATGTGAGTGGAATCATTGCGGCTGAAAGAAATAATTCGGTTGGAGTAAATGGCATAGCTGACAATGTGAGGATCATGATGATCCGTGCCGTTCCCAATGGCGACGAACACGATAAAGATATTGCCCTTGCTATCCGTTATGCAGTAAATAATGGTGCCCGCGTCGTCAATATGAGTTTTGGAAAGAATCTTTCCCCACAGAAATCATGGGTCGATGATGCGGTAAAATATGCTGAATCCAGAGGCGTATTACTGATCCATGCCGCCGGTAATGATGCTGAAAATGTCGATTCGGTTGATAATTTTCCAAATCCGAATTTTAAAAATACCCATATGCAGGCAAAAAACTGGATCACTGTAGGCGCAAGTAGTGATCCATTGGCGGAAGAAACTTTTAAAAGTTATACTGCATCATTTTCTAATTATGGCAAAAAAGAAGTAGATGTATTTGCGCCAGGCACCCGCATATATTCGACGCTGCCGGGTGGTAATAAATATGGCAATCTTGACGGTACCAGCATGGCTGCTCCGGTGGTTACCGGTGTGGCAGCCTTGCTTCTTGAATATTTCCCCTCTTTGACTCCCGAGGAGATAAAATATTGTATCGAGAAGTCCGCCGTCATGCCAATAACAAAAGCAAAAAAACCAGGAACTGATGAATTGGTTCCTCTGTCAGAATTAAGCAGTTCCGGCGGTATTCTGAATGCCTATGGCGCAGTGAAACTGGCTAGTGCCATCACAGATAAGAAACGGGATACTCCAAAATCAACCTTGCAGAAGGAAAGAAACTAGTTGTCTGCAGTTAATATATTCTGAATAGCAAATTGCTTATTAGTAATTTGCTATTTTTTTATGCCTCTAGAGCAACGACGCCTTCACCGGATTGCAGTAAGTAGTTTTTTCTTTCTCCCAGGTATTTGTTTTTTTTCCTGGGCATCCCGAATACCGGATATACAATCCAAATTAGGCGTCAATAATGCAGCACTCGGTGGAATTCTTTTATGCCTGCCGATCGGACTATTAACATCTCTTCCTGTGGCTGGTTACCTGGTGGCCAAATATGGAAGTCGGATTATCGTGATACTGTCGGCCATTTTATATGCCTGTACCCTGCCGGTATTGGGGTTTGCCGGATCACCGGCCCAATTAATGATTACATTATTTTTTTTTGGGTTTGGTGGGAACATGATGAATATTTCCATCAATACTCAGGCGGTTACCACGGAAACATTATACCTCAAACCGATTATGGCATCATTTCATGGCGTTTGGAGCATGGCCGGTTTTACAGGCGCAGCAGTGGGCACACTAATGGTACGCTTTCACATTGCTCCTCCATATCATTTCGTTTGTATTACTACAATATCTGCCCTCATCCTGCTTATTTTCTCAGGAAATCTGATAAAAAAAGACAGCAACCGGGATGAGAAAAAACCAATTTTTGCGAAGCCCGATAAATCCATTTTTAACCTCGGGCTGATTGCATTTTGTGCGATGATCAGCGAAGGCGCTATGAGCGACTGGAGTGGAATCTATTTTGCAAAAGTAGTAAGACCCGAGGCCGCCTGGGTAACTGTTGGTTTCACCGCATACGTTTGTACAATGGCGACCGGCAGATTTGTCGGCGATTGGGTTGCTTTCAAATTAGGTATTAACAGAATGTTGCAGGTCAGCGGATTGCTAATGGCTTCAGGGCTATTGCTGGCGGTGATACTTCCTCAGTTCATTACGGCAACCATCGGGTTTCTGATGGTCGGTGCAGGTGTTTCTTCCGTTGTTCCGATGATTTATAGCGCAGCAGGTAAATCAACGATTATGTCGCCTGGCGTAGCGATCGCAGCCGTATCAACCATTGGATACCTGGGATTCTTGTTTGGTCCGCCTTTTATCGGGTTCGTTGCACAACTAACCAGTCTGCGAATTTCATTTGGATTGATTGCGATTATGGGACTTATCATTTCTTTCCTGGCAACCAGAATCAGGATTCAAAGATAAATTCCGGGCCAATTCTGAAATTGAATTATAAAACAACTCTAAGGGAAATTGTAAATGCAAAGAGCACCTGCCAGGTGCTCTTTGCATTTTATCAAGGTCAATCAGCGAATATTCCGGTAGCAGATTTAATTGCTGTTCAGAAATTCCAATTTAATTTTTGTAGACAACTGACTTCAATGAAATCATATCATCCATTACATTGATCGTTTCATTCAGATAAATATCTGTTTTGCGACTGTCAACCCATATTTTATATCTGTCCGCCTTATCCTTATCCGCGGCGTATTTTATGGTATCCTGCGGAAGAGAATAGATATTCATCGGTGCTTTTAGTTTACTGACCGAATCGATCTGCTTCACAGTAGCCCGGATCATTTTTTGTTCATCCTGGTATGCTTTCAAATTTAACGGATACATTTTGTCATTTTGTTTGTCCAGCCAGGCAGCATCCCGGGAAATGGTACTGAATGAATTATTTGTATTGGTTCTCTCTGTACTGGAACTACGAATATTGTTGATATCATAAGCATATTTCCAGGTCGTATAATCTGCTTTTGGCATTTCATCCCATGCCAACGCATCCGGTTGATCTTTCTCACGAATTTTATAATGTTCGTATAAATCTGGCAGCACAATATCCGAAGCCACACCGCGCAACTGTGTTGACCCTCCGTTGATGCGATAAAATTTTTGCAGTGTTAACTTCACAGTTCCAAGAGGACCGGCTCCATCATTAAAACCCATATTCTTATCCAGGGGTATGTTTCTCTGAACGGTTCCTTTACCATACGTACTTGTGCTGCCAATGATAACACCCCTGTGATAATCCTGTATTGCAGCCGCAAAAATCTCAGAAGCCGATGCACTAAATTCATTTACCATCACCGCCAGCGGACCATCGTACAGAACAGCTTTGTCCTTATCATCCAAAACCTGCGGTTTGCCGTCCCGGTCACGAACCTGAACTACCGGGCCCTGATCAATAAACAGTCCCACCATTTTCACCACATCGTATAAAGACCCTCCTCCATTATTGCGGAGATCAAGCACAATGCCATCCACCTTAGCTTCTTTCAGCTTTACAATTTCCCTGGCTACATCGGTAGAACAACGGTTCCCCTTTGGATTATCGAAATCGGCATAAAATTCCGGAAGAAAAATATACCCGATTTTTCCTTTTTCGCTTTGAACAATAACACTCTTGGCAAATTTTTCATCCTGTACGATTTCATCTCTGACAAGGGTAACTGTTTTAACCGATCCGTCAGCTTTTTTCAGGGTCAATTTTACCTCTGTTCCCTTGTTTCCACGAATTATTTTAACGGCATCTTCCACCATATAACTGGTGAGATCCACCGGTTCCTGATTACCCTGTGCTACTTTTAGAATAACGTCACCTACATTCACCTGGCCGGATTTCCAGGCCGGGCTTCCGGTTACAAGAGTAACAATTTTGATAGTACCATCTTCATCCCGCAATGCAGCTCCAATTCCATAAAAACGACCACTCATGTCTTCATCAAAAGATCTTTTTTCTATCGGCGGAAAATAATCTGTGTGCGGATCCATGCATTGCACGATTGTCTCAACAAATACATTAAAGAAATCGTCATCATCAGCTTTGATCTTGAGATGATCGTAAAAACGGTCCGAAATTTTTAAAGTTTTATCCCGTGCCTCTTTCTCTATTTGCTCGTTTGTCTTCGCAACGTAACCGGCCTTTCCCTTTGCCGCTTCCTGCTGATCCATCAGGTCAACATATTTTTCAAGGG
>DASXKM010000109.1:0-3862 GCA_036496825.1 Puia sp.
CATCTTTTCTGAAGGAAAATATTGTGCCGATACAGGAAAGCGGTCGGTTACAAATGCTTCCGGTGAATGGCGATGTCAAAGCAGACAGTGTTAGTCGTTTAGCAGAAATCCCTTTTGCTGAAGGATTTAGTTTCCGGGTAGTAAACGGGCATACGAATTCGATGATGCTTCCTCAATTGACTTATAAAGGGAAAACCATTGTTTTTATGGCTGATCTGTTACCCTCCGTCGCGCACCTGCCCATTCCTTATGTGATGGCTTACGATATGTTTCCGCTCACTTCTTTACTGGAGAAAAAGATTTTTCTGGAAGAAGCGGTGGCCGGCGACTATATTCTGTTCTTTGAGCATGACCCGATACATGAATGTTGCAACTTAGAAAAAACCGAAAAAGGGATACGTCCAAAGGAATTTTTTAAATTAAAAGATCTTTGAATGAACTTTTGAATAATAATATTTATAATTTTACGTTATTCACCCTTACTAACCCCCTTACATAGATTCCGAGAGCCATTCATCAAAAGTGAGTGGCTTTTTTTTGTTGGCAGTAGGCGGTTGACAATTGACAGTTCTTTGCTGTTATTGACTATTAATCTTTGGCTTTAGACGTTAGGCGTTAAATTTTTGGCTTGTTCGGTTCTTCCCTCAGGAAATAGTCCTCCGATTTATAGTCAAGGGTTTTGGGCGCGGTATTTTTATAGTCAGGGTTATAAGCAACAAAGAAATAGAGGTACATAGCACGACTCAGACGCATGAACCACGGTTGTAAAACGATCAATAAAATTCCATTGATTCCCATCCACCAGAAAAATCGCTGGTCAGTTAAGGAGAAGCCGATGGTTAGAAACCAAAGAAAGAAACTAAGAACGCAGAAAAGGACGGTAACTACGTAACTGATGTATGCCGTGCCATACCAAAAGCCCACTTCGAGCTCATAAAGCTGGCCACATTCGGGACAATGTGTGGGCATTTTTAAGGTGGACCTTAAATTCCAGGGATTTGGGTCGTTAAACATATTTCCTTTGCGGCACCTTGGGCATTTCTGTATCAGAAGGCTCCACAAAAACCCTGGTTTTACTGCCATATTCAATAATTTATGCAAAGTTACCTGCTATTTACCTGATTTACAGATCAGGTATAATTTGAGATGTTTCAGGAATGTCATATGGGCAATCTGTATGGCAATAACGAGCCCAAACAATCCGTCCAGAAAGCCGGCTCTAAAAATATAACTTACCAAAAATGCCCAGAACGGGCGGCCAAAAATATTTATCAGGTTTGTTTTTTTGCCTTCAGCATAAAGTGATTCCGCTGCCAGCGTGCTCAGCTTATTATTTTGGTTTACGTGTTCAGAAATGTTACGATAGGAATAATGCAGAATATCCCCTTTCAGATGTTCAACCTGAATTTTTTCCCGGAAAACAACTTTGTCATGAGGATTTGTTCCGCCCCATCCGGCAATTCTCCGGTCGAATAAGCGGATTTTAGTATCGGGATACCAGCTTCCATGCCTGATGAATTTGCCACAATAACTGCTGCAACGATTCATGCAGTATGCGCGATACGTATAATTCTCCTTTGCCTGTCGAATACTGTCAACCAGTAGTGGATCCAGTGTTTCGTCGGCATCGAGACTCAGGACATAATCGTTGGATGCCAGCCCCACTGCCTTATTTTTTTTTTCAATAAAGCCCTTAAATACTTCCTGTTTTACAACCGCTCCCTTGCTTTCGGCGATGGTCACGGTCTGGTCGGTGGAGTAGGAATCCAAAATCAGGATTTCATCTGCTACTTCTTTAACGGAATCAATACAGCGGCCGATATTTTTTTCTTCGTTAAAACAAATAATGACAACGGAAAGTTTTTCCATCAATGATCTGGATTTAAGTTGCGGAGACCATAACGGATTCAGGTATATCCTGGTTGTTTTTTCTTTCTCCGATCTGTTGACGCCACATAGCATAATAAAGGCCCTTTTCATCTCTGAGACTTTCATGGGTTCCGGTTTCCACCACTTTGCCTTTCTCCAGTACATAGATCCGGTCAGCATGCATGATCGTGGACAGCCGATGCGCAATCAGGATTGTAATCTGATTTCTCTGGGAAGAAACCTGACGGATGGTTTTCGTGATTTCTTCTTCGGTTAATGAATCCAGTGCGGAAGTGGCTTCATCAAAAATTAGCACACGGGGCTTTCTTAAGAGGGCCCTGGCAATGGATAATCTCTGTTTTTCGCCTCCGGATAACTTTAAGCCTCCTTCGCCGATCATAGTCTCCAATCCTTTCTCGGCTCTTTCAAGCAAATTGAGGCAGGAAGCTTTTTTCAAAACATCCATCAGGTCGGCTTCTGTAGAACCGGGGTTTACAAACAGGAGGTTTTCGCGAATCGTACCTGAAAAAAGTTGTGTATCCTGTGTCACGAATCCGATCTGATTGCGGAGATCATCGAAACTGATCGAATTTTCATCGAGGTTATTATAAAGAATTTTTCCCTGCAATGGTCTGTACAGACCTACCAGTAATTTCATCAACGTAGATTTTCCTGATCCGGATGGTCCTACAAAAGCGATGGTTTCTCCCACCTGGACATCAAAGCTGATCCGGTCAATCGCAAAGTGTTGCGCTGTTTTATGCTTAAAAACCACATCCCGGAAACTGAGATCCTCAACTTTTCCCAGATGCTTTGGACTTACAGCCTCCGGCTCGGGAACTTTTTTCATAAGCTGCTCAAAATTGTTGAGTGAAGCTTGTGCTTCGCGATAAGAAAGGACGATATTACCGATGTCCTGCAACGGACCGAATACAAAAAAAGAAAATATCTGCATGGTCACCAGTTGACCTGCATTCATCTTGTCCTTGAAGATGAGCCACATGAGGATGAAAAGTATAACCTGACGCAGCGTATTTACAAATGTTCCCTGCACAAAACTGATACTGCGAATGCGTTTCACCTTTGTAAGCTCCAGGCCAAGTATTTTATATGTATTCTTATTCAGGCGGTTTACTTCTTCCTGCGTGAGACCCAGACTTTTTACCAGTTCAATATTCCTCAGAGATTCCGTAGTTGAACCGGCCAGTGAGGTGGTTTGTGAAACGATATTTTTCTGTATGACTTTAATTTTCCTGCTCAGAATATTACTAATGAATGTGAGAAGAAGAATGCCGCCGAGATAAACCAATGGAATACTCCAGTGAATATAAATGGCTGCATAAGTAAAGACGAATATCACACCGACTATGACGCCGAACAGAAGATTGATGAAATAGTTGATGAATTTTTCTGTATCTGTGCGCACTTTTTGTAAAACACCGAGCGTCTCGCCGCTTCGCTGGTCCTCGAAATCTTCATAGGGCAGTTTCATGGCGTGCTGCAGACCATCTGTAAATACTTTTGCCCCAAATTTCTGAACCACTACATTCATAAAGTAATCCTGGAAATTTTTTGCAATCCGGCTCATCATAGCCACGGCTACTGACAACAACAGCAGATTAATAACACCCGGATGTGTCCATGAAAATGTCGTAAAGAAACTTTCAGCCGAAACAGTATGGTGCAGTTTGCTTGCCTGGACAAAATCATTCGAGAGATTTACGATTTTTCCGAAAATTATCGGATCCAACAGAGAAAATCCTGTATTCAGGGCGGCCAGAAATAAAGTCAACCCTACCAGCCATTTATAGGGTTTTAAATAAGCGAGCAATATCTTCATATCTCAAAATAACGTTTACGTCCTCAACTGGTTCGGAATTCAGTTAATTTCTTACAATTTCGATAAAAATAATAAGATGCCCGGATTTAACCTGTCGAAATGGAGATATTGAAGGTAAAAAAAAGCAGGTCATGATTTGTTATCCAGAATTTC
>DASXKM010000110.1:0-3426 GCA_036496825.1 Puia sp.
AATGAAGCAAAGACATTTCCATACTTCCATACTTCCATACTAAATGAAACATATCCCCAATATATTTACTCTTCTGAATCTTTTCTTCGGCTGTATTGCGATCGTTTGTATTCTTCAAAATGGTATTACAATTGTTTACACGAATGACGGGCAAGCCTACGCCGATATTCCCGAAAAGATCTGGCTGGCCCCTTTATTCATTGGACTTGCAGCTGTCGTTGATTTTCTGGATGGTTTTATCGCCAGGATACTAAAACAAACTTCACCATTGGGAAAGGAACTGGATTCGCTGGCTGACGTTGTAAGCTTCGGTGTTGCTCCCGGATTGATTTTATATCAGTTCTTACGGATGAGTTTTATGAATCAGGAAAATGGAACAGACGTTTCTATGATCTGGCTGATGCCGGCATTTATACTACCCTGCGCAGCTGCTTATCGTCTGGCAGTTTTCAATCTCGATAACACGCAATCAAAAAGTTTTAAAGGCGTTCCGGTTCCTGCCGTCGGTTTAGCAGTCGCTTCCTTTCCATTGATTTACTGGACGCGAAATAGCAATCTGGCGTTAACAATATTGTTGAATAAATGGTATTTATATCTGATCATAATTTTATTATCGGCCCTGATGGTAAGCCGGGTACCAATTTTGTCAATGAAAATTAGCGGCAGGAGGGATCCGCAAATATTTCCCCGCATGATATTGCTTCTATTGTCGCTGGTTTCAGTGATTCTGCTGCACTGGCTTGCAGTGCCGGTTATTTTCCTCTTTTACATTATCATATCTTTGGCATTCAAAAACAGGATTGCATGAATTTTTCGGTACAGATAAAAGTGATGCCTCTTAAAGAATTGTTAGATCCGCAGGGAAAAGCAGTCATGAGCGGCCTGCAAAGTCTCGGCATTAAAACCATACAGGATGTACGGATCGGTAAGAATATTCAACTACAGGTAGAAGCCGCAACTGCAGATGAAGCAAAGAAGATCGCTGAGAATGCAAGTAGTAAACTTTTAGCCAATCCCGTGATGGAATATTTTGAGATAACAATACTTTGATAGTATGAAAGAATGGAAGTATGAAAGTAAATTGTTAATCAGTTGAATTCCACTTCCATACCTCCATACTTCCATACTTCCACACTTGTACCATGTTATACCTCGTCCCCTCTCCAATAGGCAATCTCCAGGATATTACATTGCGCGCACTCGAGGTATTGAAAAAAGCCGACCTGATATTGGCGGAAGACACGAGGAATTCGCTGAAGCTGCTGAATCATTATCAGATCATTAAACCACTCACTCCTTATCATCAGCACAATGAACATAAAGTATTGCGCCATCTGGTGGATCAGATGCTACAGGGCAAAGTGATGGCACTTTTGACAGATGCAGGCACACCGGGAGTTTCAGATCCGGCATTCCTGCTTGTAAGAGAATGCATCAGTGTGAACCTGAGAGTGGAATGCCTTCCCGGTGCAACCGCATTCGTACCCGCTCTGGTAAACAGCGGGCTTCCAATGAACCGGTTCTGTTTTGAGGGATTTCTTCCCGTAAAAAAAGGCCGGCAAACGATTCTTAAAAAACTGGCAATTGAAGAAAGGACCATGGTATTTTATGAATCTCCCTTGAGACTTGTTAAAACCATCGAGGAACTTATTGTATACTTCGGAGCATCTAGACTATGTTCCGTAAGCCGGGAACTAAGCAAATTGTATGAGGAAAATTTTCGCGGGTCACTGGAGGAAGTGAGTATTCATTTTAAGGAAAAGCCGGTAAAGGGTGAAATAGTAATCGTCGTAGAGGGGAAGGGATAAGGCCTTTTAACATTCTGGCATCTCCGTTTCGGGTTTACCGGGTTAAATTTGCAAAAATCTAAACAAATGCCAGGAATCACCAGCTTTCATCATCTCACGGGACGATAGGCCGGGAAGCAATTAGCATTTAAAAATTCGCACATGAAATTTTTTGGAAAACGATGGTATGTTGTTTTTTATTTATTGATACTGCTGGCTTTCACGCTAAAAGGATCTGCCCAACCAGGTTACTGGCAACAACGCGTAAAATATGCCATGGACATCGACATGGATGTTGTTAGTAATCGGTTAACCGGTAAACAGCAACTCGATTACACAAATCATTCGCCGGATACACTTAGAAAAGTTTTTTATCATTTATACTGGAATGCATTTCAACCAAACAGTATGATGGATAACCGGAGTCGTGAAATGGGGAAAGTACTTATTCATGATGCGCCGGACTGGGATCCCCGGGTTACTGACCGCATCCAGCAACTCACCCCGGAACAGGAAGGTTATCAGAAAATCATCTCCTTAAAAATGAATGGGGTGGCTCAGCCATTTGAAATACAGGAAACGATTCTGTCTGTAAATCTGACAAAACCAATTTTACCCAATACCACCGTTCATTTTGAAATGGAATTCCAAGCACAGGTGCCATTGCAGATTCGCCGGAGTGGCCGCGATAACCCCGATACCAAAGTTCGATATTCAATGAGCCAGTGGTATCCCAAAATCTGCGAATATGATTATGAAGGCTGGCATGCAACACCATATGTCGGACGTGAATTTTATGGTGTATGGGGAGATTTTGACGTAAATATTCATATAGACCGGTCATACATACTGGGGGGAACGGGGTACCTGCAAAATCCGCAGGAAATCGGATATGGTTATGAAGCGCAGGGAATGAAAGTAAACAGACCAGCAGGCGCAAAACTGAATTGGCATTTTCATGCGCCAAATGTCCATGATTTCGTTTGGGCCGCAGACCCTGAATTTAAGCATGTGACAAAAAAAATACGCAGTGATCTGACGCTTCACCTTCTGTATAAGACAACGAATGAGAAAGAAGAAAAATGGTTGAATATTCTGACAACCGCTGAAAAAGCCCTGCCCTATATGGAACGGACGTATGGTCCTTATCCCTACAGGCAATATTCATTTATTCACGGCGGCGATGGTGGTATGGAATATCCGATGGCTACATTGCTAAAAGATGCCGGAGGCTGGATGCACGAATGGATGCACAGCTGGTACCAGGGTATGTTGGGCACCAATGAACTCAAGTATCCGTGGATGGATGAAGGGTTCACACAGTATGCTGCTGCGCGGAACTGGGGGTATCTGAACAAAGACAGTTCGGCGGAGCAGACATTTAAGAAAGACTATAACAATTATTTTTATCTGGCAAGAAGCAATTTCCAGGAGCCGATGACCACTTACGCCGATTATTTCGGTTCGAACTCCGGCTATGGGCTAACGAGTTATTACAAAGGACTTGTTTTTATGGAGCAGTTGGGATATATCATTGGTCAGGAGAATCTGGACAGGACTTTGTTGGAATACTATCGCGAATGGCGCTTTAAACATCCCAATGCTGACGATTTCATACGGGTCGCTGAAAAAGTCAGTA
>DASXKM010000111.1:0-15222 GCA_036496825.1 Puia sp.
TGGTTTTTTTATCACCGTCCGGAATTCCTGAATGCTGAGCTCGGTGCCCATGCCAAACATAATAATCTGCAGCAGTGGCAGGATGAGTCCCGATAGTTTGAAGCCACCGACCTGCAGAAAATATTCGGGATAATACATGGCAAGGCTCACCGCCGCAAATATCACCAGGGTGTAGGTGAAACCTTTTAAAAATAAACGGCTTCTGCATGCCACTGCCAGTGAAATAAAAAATCCGGTTAACAGCCATCCTCCAAAAGAAGAATTTCCCGTCATGGTCAGAATAATATATCCGGCGAGAAAACCGATGGCCGACAGCCAAAAATAAATTGCGCGCAGTTTACGAATACCGCTCATATTCGATTGTTTTTAGGGAAGCGCAAATGCGATGTAGGAAGATCCGGATTTTAATCCTCTTCCGCCGCCCGCAGCTATCACAATATATTGTTTCCCATTCATCGCATATGTGATGGGTGTTGCAAAACCTGCAGCGGGAAGTTTGTATTCCCAAACAACCGTTCCGGTTAATTTATCAAAGGCCCGGATTTTTTCATCCCTGGTGGCCGCAATAAAAATCAAGCCACCTTCTGTAACAACAGGTCCTCCATAATTTTCCGTACCGGTTATCTGAATACCCCGTCTGGTGAGTTCCTCATGTTCACCCAGCGGTACCTGCCAGAGATAATCGCCCGTTTTCATATCAATCGCACCCAGTGTTCCCCAGGGCGGTTTTATACCCGGATAACCTTCTTCATCATAAACTTTTTCCCAAACCTTCGCACGATAAGCCGGTTCGTAAGGAAAGCTTTCATTTTTCACATTGGTTTTTCTGATTTTTTTCACCGACTCATCGTTTGCCAGATAATGAATGATCGCCCTCCGCTCTTCTTTTGAAAGCTGACTGAAGGAAGGCATCCGGCGCCGGCCATCCTGAATGACATGATTTATCTCTGCTTCCTTCATCCTTGATCCGATCCCCAGCAGATTTGGAATCTCCGTTCCATTACCTTTTTTATCGGGTCCGTGACAACCGGCACAATGCATCTGATATAATCCCTGACCCACCGATGCAAATCTACTTTCGCCCGCCATGCGGGATTCCATCTCAACCTTCCACAATCCATTGTTGGTGTTTTGGTAGAGTATGCCATTTGAATCGATCGCATTTCCTCCCCATTCCGCTCCGCCACTGTATCCATACAAGAGTGTTGTTTTTTCTGAAGGTGGTATAAATTTTCCTGAGTGAACGGCTGAATCAAATATTTTTTTTATATAGTTATGGGAACGGGAAGAAATATTGGTGATATCCTCTTCATTAAAAACCTGATTTGAAAACGGCAATGGTTTGAGCGGGAATTTCTGCGTCGGCCACGGATGCTCGCCCGGCAAACCATTGGTCGGTACAATTCTTTCTTCTACCGGGAAAAGGGAAACACCGGAATCGCGGTCGAGCATATAAATCAGGCCGTCTTTTGTTGCCTGTATAACCACATCTCTTTTCCTACCCTGGAAGAGAATCGTTGCAAGATTCGGTGGACAGGGGATATCCCGGTCCCAGAGATCGTGATGGATGGTTTGATAATACCATTTCAATTTTCCCGATTCAGCATCCAATGCCATGATGCAATCAGAAAATAAATTCATCCCCGCACGCGCTCCTCCATAAAAGTCGGCAGCGGGAGACCCGGTACCGAAAAAGACCATGCCTCTTTTTTCATCCGTCGTAAGACCGCTCCAGTTATTCACGGCCCCGATTTTTTTATATGCATCTTTCGGCCATGTATCATATCCCGGTTCTCCGGGCTGAGGAATCGTATGAAAAACCCATTTCAGCTTTCCGGTTGTAATGTCAAATGCGCGCACATAGCCCGGTGCCGCATCTCCACCTTCAGAAACAGCGGATCCGATGATGAGGGTATTTTTATATACAATGCCGGGACTTGTCGCGGCTACATATAAATTTTCAGCATTGTATTGGTCGCACAGTCCCTGATGCAAATCAGTTTTACCCTGCGTTCCGAATGCGGTAACTGGTTCTCCAGTCTGGGCATTGATGGCATAGAGATTTGACCCCGCGGAAAAAAGTATGCGTTTGTCGCTGCCATTTTCCCAGTAAACCAAACCTCTGCTGGTGGTGATTTTCGGATCTGAATTTTTAAAAGGATCAAATCCCCAGATCTTCTTTCCATCTGAAGCATTCAATGCAAAAACTTTTAACTGCGGACTTACGCCATAAAGAATTCCGTTTACCACGATGGGCTGACATTCCATTTCCGAGCGGATGGTTTTGTCAGCGGATGCAGGCTCTGACTGATAAATCCAGGCAACCTTCAATTGCTTTACATTTTTCAGATTTACCTGGTTTAAAGGTGAATGACGGTTGCCGGATTTATTTCCGCCATATACGGGCCAGTCTTCATCGGCTGGTTTATTTTTCTCGTCTGAAAATTTACAGGAAGAAAAAAAATACAGAACGACTGTGAGCTGTACAACAGACAACAGAAAGTGGCTAAGCTTAAATGATTTTATCATGGGGTTTTCCGGCATTCATAAAATTCATAAGATATTTTCCAGGTTGCCGTTTCGCCCGGTTTTAATTTCAGTTGTATATAAGGTTCGGGACAAACTACGGTAGCGCAGGCCCAGAACACCAGTTTCGAAAGGGGTCGGTCCGCTGTAATATGAATGGCCGCACCCGTCTTTTGATTTTCAATCCGGATATCATAATCCTTCATCTGCCCATCAAATCCTTCGAGTACAGTATAGACCTGTTCGCCTTTTAAGAACTGCCGGTGGATGATGATCCGGTTATCCAGGATGCCGGCCAGATCCCTCAGACCACTGCCTTCTTTTTTTTCTTTCAGCGGGAATGTAAATATGATTTCAAATGCTGGGCTTGTGACTGTGCTGTCGATCATAAAAAAATTATGATCGTATACCATCGTTTCCATTTCCCTGGTACCCGTATTTTTTAATGTATGTATCAAGAGCATCACCGGTTTTCCCTCTAGCAGCGTTTCTGTTTTTTCGTATTGGTATGAATAGTCCTTTTCACGAATTTCCTGTGAGAATGAAACCCCGCTGTTTTTTATTTCTGTTTTCCATTTTCCGGGATTTATTATTTTATAGTATCGGTAGGGAGAATAAGAAGCGCTGTCGGGCTTTTCAAGAATGCCCACACCGATCGTTGTAAAATGCCCGTTTGCTGCAGCATCTTCAAAACCAATCGGAGAAAATGCCTCCACCGGTCCCATCACCGCATCGTGTAAAAAAGGATCATATTTTTCAAACCATTGTCCGGTGTAACTGTGTGCACCGTACACGATTTCGGCATTTAAACCCGACCAGTCAAATCGGGTGGCTCTGTAGTATCCGTTTTCAGCATCGGGCAAATAAATGCGCGCTTTCAACATTCCATTTGAAATAACCGTTTGCGGATTTTGTGCAAATGCCGCTGTCGTGGTTATTTTTAATATGCACAGACAGACAATTATTTTGCGGGATGGATTCATCAGGGTCTGATAATGGTTCCGTCTCTTTTTCTGATTGTCCAGCGACCCGCACGATTACTGATCGGATATTTTGCAGCGAGTTTTTCGTCAATGTCTACGCCGAGGCCCGGAGCTTCGTTCACATAGAAATATCCTTTTTTCAGTTCCGGCGTTCCCGGGAAAACTTCCTTTAGTTTGTCGGAGAAATCCACCGACTCCTGTACACCGAAATTCCAGATGGCCAGGTCCACATGGCATTGTGCCGCGTGACCGACCGGTGAAACGTCGCCGGGCCCGTGCCAGGCTGTCTTCACATTGAAAAATTCTCCGAGCCTCGCCACTTTCATGGCCGGTGTGATGCCGCCAATCTGTGAGAGATGGCAACGGATATAATCGAAATAGTGATTGGCCATTGCAGGAACAAACTCGTTTGGATTGTTAAACAATTCGCCCATGGCAATCGGAACGGTCGTGCCCGAGCGAAGTTGTTTAAACCAGTCCATGTTTTCCGGTGAAAGGGGATCTTCAATAAAATAGGGATTGTATTCTTCGAGTCTCCGGCACATGTTGATCATATTCATGGGTTGCACACGCTCATGGGTATCATGTAATAATTCCACCGATTCACCGCAACGCATTCTCACTTCCTTAAATAATTTCGGAACCGCCTGCAGATATGCGTTCTCGTCCATAAAGTCGTCTGTCGCCATTCCGAATCCTGCATCTTTGAAATCGGGTTTCTGCGCGAGGTATAAAGAGCCATATCCTCCTTGCTGTATGCGTACATATTGGAATCCCTGATCCATATATTTCTGCACATTGCCGGCCACTTCTTCAGGTGATTTGCCGTCGGCGTGTGCATAGCAGTCCACGGCAAACCGGGACTTGCCACCCAGTAGCTGATAAACGGGCATGTTGGATCTTTTGCCTTTAATATCCCAGAGTGCCTGATCCAGACCACTGAGGGCGTTGTTTAAAACCGGGCCGTTTCTCCAGTATGAGCTCACAAAAAAAGACTGCCACATATCTTCTATATTATCCACATCCCTGCCCACGCAAAAATCCGGCATGTAATTATTAATAGCAGCTACTACCGCTTCAGCGCGCTGTGTAAAAGTGGCACAGCCAATACCATACAAACCGGGCTCTGTCGTTTCCACCTTCACGATCACGAGGTTGGCGCCCTGCGGTGCGGTACCAATCGCTTTTACAGTTCTTATTTTAAGAGTGGGTAAGCTGCCTGTGGCAAATGGCCGTTTGGAAATGCCAGCGGCGCTTGCAGATGATATGTTTCCGAAAAGTCCCAGAAAACCGGAAGCCGTTCCGAGTCCGAGTGTTTTAAGAACTGATCTGCGGTCATAACCGGTAAGCGGGTTGTTTGTATGCATCATTTCGTTTATTGATGAGTGCAAGAAACAGCGGACCGGTTAACCAGTCCTTTAATTATCAATTAATTTTTGATTTTTATCCGATAAATGAATTAATAACTGAGTTAATCAATTATTAGTACGGGGGTTAATCGCGCGACAGTATTTTGTATCGGTTTGGCTACGGCCTATTTTTTTGGTTTAAGTCGAGGGCGCTGCAATTATAATATTGACACTGCTCCACGGGGAATGTCTTTACATTCCCCTTTCTTCTTTAAAGGATATCGGCGGCCTCGTTCCCATAAAATAAATTTCGAAAATCGTGAAAATGGAATAATTAATTTTTTAATTAATCAATTATTAGCGGTTCCATTAATGCCGCGCCCCGTTATTTGTGCTTTGCTCACCAAAACCATTGCTTGATATGAAAAAACTTCTTTTACAGGTCTTTCTGGTATTTGGCCTTTGTTTTTACGGTTTCTCACAAAGCCGCTCAATAAAAGGTAAGGTTACCGACGATCACGGCAAACCCCTTGCAGGCGCGAGTATCAATATTAAGAATACCACGACCTCCACGTTATCTGACTCTTCCGGAAATTTTGAAATTGCCGTCACCGGCAAGGCTAAAGAAGAGTTGGTCGTAAGTTTTGTCGGATATCTGAGTGTGGATCTTGCAATCGGAAAAGGCACCTACTTTGATGTTCAGCTAAAAAATAATGCGCAAACATTAAATGATGTAATTGTAGTCGGTTATGGAACGCAAAAAAAGAGGGATGTTACCGGTGCGATCAGCACGGTAAGGCCCGATGAAAATGCGCACCGGCCAATTGTAAAAGTTGAACAGGCCCTGCAGGGTACCGCTCCGGGTGTTGCCGTACAAAGTTCAAACGGAATGCCGGGTAACCCACTGAGTGTGCGTATCCGGGGTACCAATTCAATTACGGGATCAAACGAACCCCTGTATGTAGTCGACGGATATATTGGTGGCACCATTGGAAGTATCAATCCGGCGGACATAGAGTCGATGGAAATTTTAAAAGATGCGTCGGCGAGTGCGATTTACGGATCGAGGGCTTCCAACGGAGTTGTCATCATTACAACGAGGGCCGGACATGACGGCATGCCCAGAATAAATGTGGGTGCCTGGTTTCAGAAACAGGAGGTCGCAAAAAACCTGGATCTGATGGATGCCTACGATTTTGCGAATACGGTAAATATTCAGAATGCTGCGGTTAGTCTGCCGCCGGGATTTACCCAGGCACAGCTGGACGGTTTTAAAACCAATCCGGGAACCGACTGGCAGAAAGCATTGCAGGAAAAACCACTTGTCCAGAATTATGATGCTTCTGTTGCCGGAGGATCCTCTCATATGAGCTATTTTGTTTCATTTAATTATCTCGACCAGCCCGGTCTGATTCTCAATCAATATTATAAAAGAGGAACCCTGAGATCCAATCTGGATTTTAAGATCAACGATAAACTGGATCTGAAATTTTATCTGATGACTGCCATTCCCTCCAGCAGAAATACTGCTTATGCAGGGGATACAGGCGATCCTTTTGCATCAGCAGCCTTCTGGGACCCAACAAAACCTGTCGTGGATCCGGCAACCGGAAAACTCACCCTGACATCCCAGTATGGAACGCTGAATGTGAGTCCCGTTGCGCAGGCTTCGTATCAGAAAGTGGATGCAAATTCAGTGGATGCCGTTGGTACGGGCGTTTTGACTTATCATATTTTGAAAAACCTCACATTTACTTCTTCCAACTCATACGAATCACAATGGGGGTGGACCCGTTCCCTTTTTGGACTCAATACCAGTCAGACGGTTATAAACGGGTTGTCTTCCGGATATGCAAACGGAAACACAACCTGGTACAGTGCTTTCCAAAGCAGTAACTTCCTTACCTACAATTTACTATTCGGTGATCATGCCCTGACGCTGACCGGTCTCTACGAATATCAGCTGGGAACCAATCAGAATATCAATGCAACGGCATCCAATCTCTCTACTTATGCCCTTGGATATTATAATCTCGGAGTGGGTCAGACACAGGCAACGACTTCCGGTTATGCATCCAGCGAGTTACAGTCGTTTATGGGAAGGGTCAACTATTCTTTCAAAGACAAATATTTACTCACCGCCAGTATCCGTGATGACGGTTCTTCCCGGTTGACAAAAAAATACAGCACATTCCCTTCTGTGGCAGTCGGCTGGAATATCTCCAGAGAAAATTTCATGGAGAATTCCAGGGTTTTTTCTTCCCTGAAAATCCGTGGCAGCTACGGAGAAACAGGGAATCAGGGGATACCGCCCTATTCTTCCATACCCGTTATCAATACTAGCAACGTAGGATATTATTTCGACGGAACCTCACTTTCCATTAGTACACCGCTTGGATCACCGGTTGCAAACAATCTGGTATGGGAAACTACTTTACAGAGTGATATCGGTATCGATGCGTCGTTTTTAAATAACAGGTTGAACTTTACGATTGATGCATACAATAAAAAAATATCGAATCTTCTGTTCAGCTACCAGACACCTGCGTACCTCGGCGGCGGAAGTTACCAGCGTAATATCGGGAGCATCCAGAACCGCGGTATAGAAATAGGTTTGTCCGGAACACCTTTGAATCCAAAGGGAAGTTTAAAATGGACAACCTGGTTCTCGATTTCCTTTAACGATAACAAAGTACTTGATCTGAACGGACTCAACAATGTAATTGTGAGTGGAATCGGTCAGCCACAACAGAATATTTCCATTCTGAAAGTCGGGGACCCGCTGGGTGAATTTACCGGTTATCATTTTCTGGGCACCTGGAAAACAGAAGAAGCCGCACAGGCCGCAAAATTTGGAAATAAGCCCGGTGATGCGAAATACCAGGATGTAAATGGTGACGGCACCATTAATCAGGATGACTATCTCCCGATCGGAAACGGAATTCCAAAAATGACATGGGGTTTTATCAATGATTTCAGTTATAAGAATTTCACGCTGAGTTTTATGTTTGCCGGTCAGAATGGCGCGCAGATATTCTC
Organism: Puia sp.; assembly: GCA_036496825.1. Classification (GTDB taxonomy): domain Bacteria; phylum Bacteroidota; class Bacteroidia; order Chitinophagales; family Chitinophagaceae; genus Puia. Next base: position 7,898 of record DASXKM010000111.1, read on the forward strand.
CCAGACGATTGCTTATACCTGGGGCCAGGCACCGGGAACACGTAATGCAACGCTTCAGGAAGCAACGCAGATGTGGACCCCGGAAAACCAGACAAATGTTCCTGCCTTCAGCACAACGGGAAGCTGGCCCACCAACAGCAGTCGTTTTGTATACAACGCGAATTTTGTAAAACTCAAAAATCTTTCACTCACTTACAGTCTGCCGCAGAGTTTCATCGGCGGAGCAAAAATCCACAGCGTGGATGTGTATGTCAGCGGCCAGAATTTATTTACAATCACAAGCTACCCCGGATATGATCCGGAGCTGACCAATGCACAATCTGCCATGACACAGGGTGTGGAAATGGGTGTGATTCCAAACCCGCGATCTTTTACGCTCGGATTCAGAATCGGATTTTAATATAAAAAACGTACTGCGATTGCGCATTTATTATAATAAATAAAAACAAAATGAAAATAAAAATCTTGTTACCGTTTACATTCCTGGTCACACTGGTCTTCCTGGGATGTTATAAACTCAATGAGGACCCGAAAGCGACGCTGACACCTGGAAATTACTTTCAGACGCAATCTGATCTGGATGCCGCTGTAACGGCCATTTTCCAGGGCATGGTAGTGGATGGCGGTTATGCTTTTGATTTCCATCTCTATTCTTTTTTCGGATCCGATGATCTGACGGCCGATCCAAATCTGGGTAAGGCTGACCAGCGTGATTTTGACCAGCTCAATGGGAGCGCGGGTAACAATGCCATTGCGCACAGCCAGTGGGGAACACCCTGGGGTGCGATTTATCAGTGTAACAACGTGATCGCAAATTATCAGCATGTGGATGCTGACGCGGCTGGAAAAAACGGAGCAGCAGGACAGGCGTATTTTGTAAGGGCCTGGAGTTATTATATGCTTGTCAGGACATTCGGACCGGTGCCGGTTATTATCAGCCAGGTTGGTCCTGACTACAGACCTCCGAGAGACGCTGTTGATACAGTGTATACGCAGATCGTAAGCGATTTGAAAACAGCGATCGGCCTTCTTCCTACCAGCTTTCCCGGACAACCCGGAAAAGCCACACAAAATGCTGCCAGGGCTCTTTTGGCTGACGTATACATGACGATGGCAACCTGGCCGCTGAATCAGACAAGTAATTATGCATTATCGGCAGCCGAAGCAGATTCTGTTATTCAGTCCGGTCAATATTCTCTGATGACCGACTATGCTCAGGTTTTTAAAACAAACAATAATTCGGAATCTATTTTCGGACTGGAATTTAATGTGAGCGGAGGAAATCCAAATCGTTTTTACGGAGACTGCTCCATGCCCTGGGAAGAATATGGACTGGACGGGAATTTTGGATGGGAAGAATTTTATCCTGAGATAAATTTCTTTAAAGCGGCGCCGGTTTGCAAAAGGACGGATGAAACTTTTTATACAACGCTGAAACTGTTGCAGGCGGATAAGACATTTCTCCTGGTACCCTACTATTCAACCTCGACACGTAATCAGCATCCCTTTTACAGAAAATTCCGCAACTCGGTCAATAATGAAGGCTGTCTCGAAACAGATTCCGCTTTGATATCCATGAACCCAAGTACAAATAAAACAAATGATGTGATCCGGTATCCCGCGGTATTACTCGATTATGCCGAATCATCTGACATGGCGGGCAGTGGTCCTACGGCGGAATCGTATGCAGCGATCAATATTGTCAGAGCGAGGGCAGGCGAACAACCACTGACTACCGGTTTGTCACAAACGGCATTTCGCGACTCGGTTGTATATGAGCGGGCGTATGAACTGTCGGCAGAATGGGGAGCCAGATGGTACGATATTGTTCGCCTTCAATTATTACCGACGATACTGGCGGCAAGAAACCCGGTAGAAAATCCTATAAATCCCAACGTTAGCATTCAGAACAGATACTACGCACCGATTCCGATCAATGAAATGCTGAAGAATCCGCAATGGACCCAGAATCCGGGATACTAATGATGAAATTCCGCAGAAGAGTTTAACCACGCCCGGCGTGGTTAAACTTTTTTAACGACCGCATCACATGCGGACCGTTTCGCATTCAAAGCATCTTATCGTAATGAAATTTTTCATTGATGATCCATTACCTGTTTTCACGGAGATTTATTTTTTTGAGTTTTCTCATTGTACTTTTTTTGAATTCCAAAGCCGGTTCCTTTCTTCCCGGTGATACAACCGTTCCAAAAAACAACCTGCTGCAGTTTGTCGATCCGACAATCGGTAATGTTGGCCATCTGCTGGAACCTACACGACCGACTGCCTATCTTCCAAATCAGATCATTCGCGTTCATCCCCTTCGGAAGGATTACCTGGATGATCAGATCGCGGGCTTTCCGCTGACGGTCGTATCCCACCGGCTGGGTACTGTTTTTTGCATAAAGCCATTTACAGGCGCTGTAGATATGCAAAGCTGGGATCAGAAAATGCCTTATGATCAGGATCTCGAAATAACCCGGCCATGGTACTACAGTACTTATCTGCTCGATCAGGGAATTACGGTTGAATTTTCTCCTGCAAAAAAAACCGGCATATACCGGTTTTCATTTCCTCCGGGGAAAGAAAAATCAATATTAGTCACTACGGGTCATGAAGGAGATGATTCTCTCCAGATGAATGGCAGCGAAATTTCAGGAATGGAAACATGGCACGGGGATACCAGGATTTATATGTACGGCATTTTCAACATTCCCGGGAAGAAAGAAAATAATCAGATAAAATCCGAAAAAACCATTTCGGGTAACTCGGTCAGAATGAAGATTGGATTTGGACCGGCATCAAACATCATCGAATTCCGTTATTCCATCAGTTTTATCAGTCAAAAACAGGCGGAGATCAATTTCAGAAAAGAAATTTTCCGGCAAAGTTTTTCTTCGGTTGAAAAAAATGCGGAAGACGTTTGGTCGAAACATCTTTCACAAATTCAGGTTGAAGGAGGCAGCGAGCAACAGCGCAGATCATTTTATACCGCCTTATACCGTTGCCACGAAAGAATGGTGGATATCAGTGAAGACTCGTCTTACTATAGCGGTTACAATCACAAAATCAACTTTGATCCAAGACCGTTTTATGTGGATGACTGGTCATGGGATACCTATCTGGCGCTGCATCCCTTAAGAATGATTCTGCATCCCGCCCAGGAGGAAGATATGTTGCAATCTTACGTGCGTATGTATGAACAGAGCGGCTGGATGCCCTCATTCCCGGTGCTCTTTGGTGACTATGCCTGTATGAACGGCTTTCATTCTTCCATTATTTTCCTCGATGCCTACAGGAAGGGTCTTAGAAATTTTAATATCGGAACGGCTTATGCGGGCATGAAAAAAAATGCGCTTTCCGCTACGCTGCTGCCCTGGCGAAACGGCGAAAAAACGGAGCTCGATGAATTTTATCAAACCAAAGGATATTTCCCGGCCCTTCCGCCGGAAAAAAAAGAAGATGTGGCGATGGTGCATCCATTTGAAAAAAGACAGGCCGTAGCCGTAACGCTCGGTGCCTGTTATGATGATTGGGCAACAGCGCAGCTGGCCGGAGAACTCGGGAAAACCGCAGACTCTGTACTATTCGAAAAGCGGAGCAGGAATTATTTAAATCTCTGGAACAAAAAGGAAATGTTCTTCCTGCCAAAGGATGAACAGGGCAACTGGATCGATATCGATCCGGTTTTTGACGGAGGTCCCGGTGGCAGGGATTATTTTGACGAAAATAATGGATGGACCTATCTCTGGCAGGTGCAGGAAGATATTCCGAACCTGATATCGCTGATGAACGGCAAAAAAGATTTTGAAGAAAGACTGGATAAATTATTCAGGGAAGAACTGGGACATTCCAAATATGTATTCTGGAATAAATTTCCGGATGCGACCGCATTGGTCGGTCAGTATTCTATGGGAAACGAACCCAGTTTTCATATTCCCTATTTATATAATTATACGAACTCTCCCTGGAAGACACAGCAGAAAATCCGTATGCTTTTATCGACCTGGTTCAAAGACGATGTATTCGGCATACCGGGCGACGAGGATGGGGGAGGTATGTCTGCTTTTATTGTTTTTTCCTCCATGGGATTTTACCCGGTGACGCCCGGTGTCCCTGTGTATACCATCGGCAGCCCCGTATTTAGTAAGGTGGTGATTTCGCTGGAAAATGGAAAGCGATTTACGGTGATTGCTTCTCATTGCAGCAGAGTCAACAAGTATATACAATCAGCGAAGATGAATGGTCGTATTTTAAAAACACCCTGGTTCACTCATCAGCAACTGGTAAATGGAGGAACACTTGAACTGATAATGGGTCCGAAGCCGAATAAAAGCTGGGGTCTTGAACCGTATAGTGCCGAAAAATAAAATGATGAAGGAATTAAAAACACAAATACACTTTGGCCTCGTCATCCTGATTTTTTTTATTTCAGGAAGTTGTGATTTCTTAAAACCCGAACCGGCCGTATTGGTTTTTTCACTCACAAAGGGTTATCATCATGAATCAGTCAGCGCGGGTATACTGGCTATTGAGAAACTCGGAAGAGAAAATAAATTCAGCGTCGACACTACGACCGACCCGCAACAATTCCGCGAAAAAATATTAGCCCGTTATGCGGCGGTTATATTTTTAAATACGACCGGCGAATTACTGAATGTACACCAGCAGGTAGCCTTTGAACGATATATACAAGCCGGAGGAGGTTTTTTGGGTATACATGCTGCAGCCGATGCCGAATACGACTGGCGCTGGTATGGAAGACTGCTGGGAGGATATTTTAACGGACATCCCGCACAGCAGTTAGCAAATGTTATCAGGGTGGACTCAACAGATCCGGCCAATAGCCGTGTGCCGGCAATATGGACTCGCAAAGATGAATGGTATAATTTCAAAATGCTCTCTGATGATTTGCATATACTCTTAACCGTGGATGAAAATTCTTACCAGGGCGGCACCAATGGCCAATCCCATCCGGTTACCTGGTATCATGTTTATGACGGAGGCCGTGCCTGGTATACGGTCATGGGACATACCGTTGAGTCATTTTCAGATTCGACTTATCTGGATCATTTGCTTGGCGGGATCCGTTACGTGATGCGGCAGAAAGCTGATTTTAATTATGCAAAAGCCAGGTCCCCAGTTCCGCCAGACGATCAAACGCTGGTCAAGACAAGTTTAGTGAAAGGAGGTTTTTTCGAACCGACGGAGATGGCCATTCTTCCCAATCTGGATGTTCTGGTTGCTGAACGGCGCGGTGATTTAAAGTTATTCCAGGGCGCCAGAAATACGCTGCGTCTGGCGGGTCATCTGGATGTTTACTGGGAAGCCAAAAACGCGAAAACTGTGCATGTGGAAGACGGACTGCTTGGTGTACAGGCAGATCCGGATTTCCGGAATAATCATTTCATATATATTTATTACAGCCCTGCCGACACATCGGTAAATCGCCTGTCGAGATTTGTGATGACACCGGACAGTATTGACCTGAAATCAGAGAAAATCATTCTCCAGCTTTATTCACAGCGTGAAATCTGTTGTCATACGGGCGGATCGATCGCCTTTGGAAACGATCACAATCTTTTTTTATCGACCGGCGATAATTCAACTCCTTTCGATGAACCGAACACGAATTATCCGAATCATGGATTTGCACCACTGGATGATCGTCCGGGACATACTCAATATGACTCGCGGCGGGGAGCAGCCAACAGCAATGATCTGAGGGGAAAAATAATTCGGATTAAAATAAATCCGGACGGTACATATCAGATCCCGGCGGGAAATCTTTTTCCACCCGGCGAACCAAAAACGAGACCTGAAATTTATGTGATGGGCAACCGAAATCCCTACCGGATTTCCGTCGATAAAACAAACGGGTATCTCTATTGGGGCGAAGTGGGTCCGGATGCAAATCACGACAGTCTCCTGACAAGAGGACCGCGGGGATACGACGAATTTAATCAGACAGGAAAGGCCGGGTTTTTCGGATGGCCCCTGTTCGTCGGGAATAATTTCCCTTATCATTTACATCACTATAAAACAAATATGAATGGGCCGCCATTCGATCTGTTGAACCCTGTAAATGATTCACGAAATAATACCGGATTGAAAAATCTTCCGCCTGCACAGCCTGCATTAATATGGTATCCCTATGACAGGTCCACTGATTTTCCGGCTCTGGGAAGCGGAGGTCGTTGTGCCATGGCCGGACCGGTTTACCATGCTGAACGATATCCTGTTGATACACGGCTTCCTGAATACTACAACGGAAAGTTTTTTATTTATGATTTTATACGCAACTGGTTTGAGCTCGTTTCATTTTCTGCCAATGGAGATTTTGATAAGCTGGAGCCGTTCATGGAACAAACAAAATTCAGTGCGCCAATAGATGCTGAAATGGGACCAGACGGCAGATTATATATTCTGGAATATGGTAAGGGCTGGTATACGAAAAATCCCGATGCCGGTCTTTCAAGGATAGACTTTATTACAATCCATCAATAATTTCTGATGACCAGGAAATGGACCTTGTTTATTTTATTTTTCCTGCCGCTTTTATGCACGCAGGCTCAAAAACACAGCGTCGGGTCGTCATTTCAAAGTTATAAGGGCCTGATCATGGCGGGTTATCAGGGATGGTTTAACGCCCCGGACGACGGGGCCCGTATGGGATGGAATCATTATGCCACGAACGGAAAATTTGAACCGGGATATTGCAAAGTGGATTTCTGGCCCGATGTAAGGGAGTATGAAAATACTTATGAAACGCCTTTCCGGAACGCCGACGGACGACCGGCATTTGTTTTCAGCTCTTATGATAAGCAGTCGGTTTTTTTACATTTCAAATGGATGAAAGAATATGGAGTCGATGGAGTTTTTATCCAGCGATCGGTAACCGCGTTGAAGAATTCCGACAATCTGCATCATGATGACCGGGTTCTCCGGAATGCCATGGACGCATCGCAGGAATACGGAAGGGCGATCGCCATCATGTATGATTTCAATGGGATCAACGATACAAATAATGACTGGCATATCATTATAAACGACTGGAAACATCTGGTCGACAGCATGAAGATTGCTTCCCGCGGAAATCATCAAACGTATTTATATCATCACGGCAAACCGCTGGTAGCACTTTGGGGAATCGGGTTTCCTGACCGGACTAATAATCTGAAACTGATTGAAAAGATCATTGATTTTCTGAAGAATGATCCGGAATATGGTGGTTGTTCAGTCATGCTCGGCGTGCCTGCCTACTGGAGAGATTTCGGTGCCGACACAGAAAAAGATCCTTATCTCCATGAGCTGATGCTGAAAGC
>DASXKM010000112.1:0-4798 GCA_036496825.1 Puia sp.
CCACTGTGAGAGATCCCGGACCATCAAGATGAGCGGTTCCCGGAGGTGTTTGCGCTGTAAATACGTTAGTTGCAAGCGTCCCAGCAGTTGAAACAACATTTGATATAGTGCTGGGCATCGTCGTTGTTGAATTGACATTTATAACGCATCCTGTACAAGGATTCGGAGGACGAACGCTCCCGACCCAAAAACGTGGATCATCAAAAGTAAAATTGCTTGGATTGGTGCTGATCGAAGTATAAAGCTGCGCTTTTGAGAAAAAACCCATAAGTACAAAAGCCGCAGTAAAAATTTGAGCGTAAAATTTTTTCATAATCAATAATTAATCTGTTCGTCTGTAAAAAACAGAATTCAGTTCTGGAATAATTTTATAACAGGCATGCAACAGATATGGGACTGTTTCCGGAGTGTACGAACGGGCCTTTAAATGGATGGGATTTTGAGAAACGCGGTATTTAACAGGATATGCAACAAAAATAAGATACTCAACCGAATAATAATCGACAGGATAAAATTTTTATATACATTTTCCCGTCTATTTTTCACAGCAATTTGTTTGCCAGCCTCCCCACTTGCATGATTAAACGCAATTCCGGGTGTGTGCGTTGCCCGGACTAAGGGTTTTCCCATACTTCATTTCATGAATCCGTCTAAGAAAATTGAATATTCAGGCAGTTTTAACCGCTTTGAGAAACACGGCTTTAAGATTGGCAGAAAAGGGTGAAGACAGATCCTGCATCCGTTCCGGATGCCATTGTACCATTAATAGCCAGGACTTATCGAAGGGATCTTTCCATTCCATTGCCTCCACGATCGAAGGTTCGCTTAGGGCAGAAATCCTTAGCTGGCTGGCCGGTTTGTCCACACTTTGATGGTGGGCTGAGTTTACAAACCCTTTTTCCATTCCGGAAATTTCATGCAACATGGATCCACTTTCTATGCTGATTTCATGATTCTGATCATGTCCGGAAATTTTCCCATGTGCGGTTGATTGATGCAAAGTTGCTATATCGGGAAAAAGTGTGCCACCCAGAAAAACGTTTATGAGTTGCAGACCACGGCAAATACCCAGAACCGGCTTTTTGGCTTCAAAGGCTTTCCCAATCACTTCATATTCAAACCGGTCACGTTCCGGAATGATTTCCTTTAACCCGTATTCCTCCACAAACTCCGGCTTGCCATATAACGACGGGTGAACATCTTCTCCCCCGCTGAACAGAATTCCGTCGCAGGTGTCAACTTCTGCGGCGTTCTGATCATGAAAACTAAGTTTCACAACTTCAATGTCCGGTTCAATGGCTATCCAGCGGCGATAATTTTCGAATTTGCCGCAGTCGGTGATTCCTATCTTTAAATGCTTCATTTGTTTGTTGACCATTGACCGTTGACCGGTGACCGTTGACCGGTTTTAGCTTTAGGCTTTGAGCTTTAAGCTTATCACAAATGTAAAGTAAACGCCGATCCTTCATTTACAACCGACTGCACCTGAATACTGCCCTTGTGCAACAGCAGGATCTGCTGGCAAAGACTGAGACCGATACCGCTTCCGTTTTTGCGGGTCGTGAAGAAAGGAATAAAGATCCGGTCCATCAGTGAAGCCGGAATTCCGCATCCATTATCGGCCACTTTGATATTAATCTTACTGCTGCCGGCAGCTGAGAATGCAGAAAGATGGATTTTCGGATTGGGTTTGTCTTTTACAGCCTCAATAGCGTTTACAAGTAAGTTAATCAGTACCTGTTCGATCAGCGTTGCATCCAGTTCATAAGAAAGGTCAGGATTCTGCAAAATAATATCGAGTTCCACATTCTTTTGCTGAAGCGTCGGCTGCATCAGCTGATGCAGATTTTCAAACAGGTTCCGTATATAAACCTTTGCCAGCGTCGGCGATACTATTTTGTTCAGGTTCCGGTAAGTTTCGGTAAATTTCAACAGGCCCTCGCTCCTGCGGCGGATCGTTTCAATCCCCAGTTCCAGATCTTCCACAGCAGCAGGTTGTTCGCGCATGAATTCCGTTGCCTTCTGCAACCGGTCGAGCATCGTATCCGCCAGCGAAGAGATCGGTGCCACGGAATTCATGATCTCATGGGTCATAACGCTGAGTAATTTCTGCCAGGCTTTTGCTTCTGCCTCATCCAGGGCCTCATTTACATTCTGGAAAGCCGCCAGCTTATACGTTTTGTTATCTGTCTGGAAGGCCGTGGCAGATGCCAGCACCTTCACAATTCCATTGTCCCTTGAAATAGAAATAATTTTACCGGCTCCGGGTTGCAATTGCTGGATTTCCCTGAACAGATATACATCTCTTTTTTCCAGGGACTTGAGTGCCTTCAGGTAAGGCATTCCCAGGATTTTTTTCAGTGAATCATTCATCCAGACTACTTCACCGCTTTCTACTTCATAGGAAAGAATGCCGGTTTCCACCAATTCCAGAATTTTCTGCAGATAGAGATACTGGGTTTCCTTTTCCCGGCTGATCACTTTGAATGTGCTGTTGATATCATTAAAGCCCTTACGCATGTTTTTCAATTCATCGGGGGCATGCCTTACATCAAAATGACGGGAGAAATCGCGATAATGAATGGATTCTACGAATTGCTCCAGTTCACTCTGTGTTTTATGAAAAAACCGGTAAAAGTCCGACAGCTGCCAGGCGACAACGGGAATCAGTATGATCAGATAAATAAACTGCGCCTGGATCACCGTGACGGCGGCCAGACAGAGCACCGCGAACATGAAAATAACGCGGATGATTATGCGAAGTTCGAAACGTTTAAGCATAGATGGCGGTTGACGGTTGGCGGTTGACGGTTGGCGGTTGGCGGTTGGCTAGGCCTTACGCCTTATGCCTTCCGCTTTACGCCTTTAAATATCATATTTGCTGAGACGGCGGTAAAGCGCCGTGCGGGTGAGTCCCAGCTCACGTGCGGCGCGGGAAATATTGCCCTGATGTTTTTCAATTACTTTGAGAATGGTGTTTTTTTCGATCGTACTCAGGGTGAAATCATTGTCATCCGCGTCCGTCTTTTCTTTGACGGATTCCAATGGAGAAGAAATGATGTCTTCTGCCCGGATCTCATCCCCCTCACTCATGATCACGGCTCTTTCAATGCTGTATTGTAATTCCCGCACATTACCCGGAAAATGATAGCTGCGTAATTTTTCAATGGCTTTATCATCCAGTTCAAGTGATCGTTTCAGATACTTACCGGCATACATATGCGCAAATTCTCTTGCCAGGGGGGGAATGTCATCCGGCCGCTTTCTCAGGGGCGGCATCATAATTTCCACTGTGTTGATACGGTAAATGAGGTCCTTTCTGAATCTTGTTTCATTGGCAAGTTCAGAAATTGGGAGGTTGGTGGCACAAATCAGGCGGATATCCACAGGAACCAGCAGATTGGACCCCAGGCGCGATACCTGACGGTTCTGTATAACCGATAAGAGTTTGGCCTGCTGCTGCAGGGTTATGTTTCCGATTTCATCCAGAAACAGGGTTCCACCCGATGCCATTTCAAATCGTCCTGTACGATCGTCACGGGCATCTGTAAACGCTCCTTTCTTATGGCCGAATAGTTCGCTTTCAAATAAGGTTTCCGTTAAGGCCCCTACATCCACTTTCACAAATTGCTTGGCTGCCCTGCCTGATTTTTCATGAATCATCCGGGCCATCAGATCTTTCCCGGTTCCGTTTTCGCCAAGGATCAGGATATTTGCATCGGTCGGTGCTATTTTTTCAACTTTTACCAGGATCTCTTTCATGGGAGAAGAATGGCCGATAAAAGGTGTTTGCCCCTGTCCCGCCGGAGTTTCAGGAGATTTGGCAACGGCACTACCATCTTTTTTCTGCAACGATTCGCGAATGGTCGTGGTGAGTTTTTCATTATGCCATGGCTTCACCACAAAATCTGCCGCCCCCTCTTTGAGGGACCGAACGGCCAGATCGATATCGCCATAGGCGGTAATCATAATGACCGATGCTGCTGCATCCCATTCCCTTATCTTGCGCAACCAATACAAGCCTTCATTGCCGGTATTGATGGCACTGTTGAAATTCATATCCAGCAGGATCAGGTCAAAATGGTTCTTATATAATATGGAACGGATATTTTCAGGATTTTTTTCCGTGAGGACTTCTGCTGCTTCCGTTTTCAGCAACAGGCGGACGGCGGTCAGAATGTCCACATCATCATCTATAACCAGGATTCGGGCGTTTTTTAAAACCATGCTGATAAAATATATTGTTACGAAGGTGCAACAAAACAGTGCCACAAGTTTACTCTATGTATAAGATGATGACAATTAATTTTTTAACGGGAAACGGATCAGAAATGCCTGTATCGAAAGCGTACAGTTCCTGTATCAGAAACGACCGTAGGCAGTCAGGAGCCTTTTATAAATACTTGTAAATCATAATAATTAGGTTCTGGCACGTGGTTGCATTTACCCTATCCGTATTTTCTAAGTTTCAGCTATGATTATATCACCGGGTATCTTTATACCGGGTGCTTTTATAAAAAACATTTTTTGTTATGGTAGACAGGGTAATAAAGAAGAAAAAATGGTCCACTAAAAGATTGCTTACCATCGGGGGGATAGCCGCACTGGTACTGCTTGCTTTTGGCAGTTATTATTTTACTTCCGGGAAAAGCCGGCTGAATGTGGACCTCGACCGTATCACAATCGCAACAGTTACCAAGGGACCTTTCCAGGAAACCATCCCGGTAAATGGCGTTGTGCTTCCCATCAACAGCATTTATCTGGATGCAACCGAGGGTGGCCGGGTGGAAGAAAAATA
>DASXKM010000113.1:0-2656 GCA_036496825.1 Puia sp.
AAAGGCGTTCACCTCTGTTTCCAGATCAGGGTATTTAGATTTTTCCAATAATTTGAGCGGGCCTGGCGGATCGGCATGAATACCTGTTGTAAATGTGAGGCAGTTACGAATGGTGATATAGGTCTTCATGTACTTGGCAAAAATTGGAATATATTTACTTACTTTATCGTCGAGCGAAATTTTGCCTTCGTCAACATAAGCCATAACAGTAGCGGAAACCAACCATTGACTGGCGACTGAAGCCGGAAGCTGAACTTTTCCGTTAAAATCTCCAATCTCCTTTTCGAGCTCTTTTTTATAAACAATCTTGCCGTCTTTGTAAGCTAACGCGATGACATCCGTCCCGAAAAGTTTTTGATTTGAGATCAGGAACGCATCCATCTCGGGGGAACTGGATGGAACGACTTTTGAGGATTGTGCCATTGGATTCAGCCAGATTAGCAGGCCAAAACAAATCAAGCGGAAGACACGACATGGTGAAATCTGTTTATCTGCCAGATTTTCAGACTTTTGGAAATGGTTTAGCTTTTGAATCATTATTGGCGATTTAAAAAACAATCATGAATTTAAACAACTTTACTATAAAAGCATCGGAAGTGCTGCAGCAGGCGCAGCAACTGTCATTTAATGCCCAGAACCCAAACATCGAAACGGAACATCTGATGAAAGCGTTGCTGGATCAGGAAGATTCACCCGTGGAATATCTTCTGAAAAAAAACAATGTAACCATACCGGTACTTGAAACCAAACTGGATGAATTAATAAACAAACTTCCGAGAACTGCTGGTGGAGATCCGGCTCAGGCTTTGAGTCGTGAAGCAAATAATGTTGTACTGCGGGCGGGGTCGGTGTTAAAACAATTCGGAGATGAATTTATTACACCCGAGCACCTGGTTCTTGCCATTGTGCAGGGAAATGACGCAACTGCCAAGCTGCTGAAGAATTCCGGCCTGACGGAGAAAGGCCTGATCAGCGCCATCAGGGAATTAAGAAAAGGTGAAAAAGTATCCTCCAATACCCAGGAAACACAATTCAATGCTCTGAATAAATATGCAAAGAACCTGAATGAGCTTGCGCGGCAGGGAAAACTGGATCCGGTCATCGGCCGCGATGAAGAAATCCGCAGGACCCTTCATATCCTTTCTCGAAGAACCAAGAATAATCCGATACTGGTTGGTGAACCGGGTGTCGGAAAGACTGCCATTGCAGAAGGACTGGCACACCGCATCATAAACGGAGATGTACCTGAAAATCTGAAATCAAAAATCATTTATGCCCTGGATATGGGTCAGCTTATTGCTGGTGCCAAGTACAAGGGTGAATTTGAAGAAAGATTGAAATCAGTTGTAAAAGAAGTAGGCGACAGCGATGGCGAAATTATTTTATTTATTGATGAAATTCATACGCTTGTAGGTGCAGGTGGGGGGGAAGGTGCGATGGACGCAGCCAATATTTTGAAGCCGGCACTGGCTCGTGGAGAACTTCGTGCAATCGGGGCAACTACGCTGAACGAATATCAGAAATTTTTTGAAAAGGATAAAGCACTGGAACGCCGCTTCCAAAAAGTGATGATTGATGAACCCAGCGTAGAAGATGCAATTTCCATTTTGCGTGGCCTGAAAGACCGTTACGAAACACATCATCATGTAAGAATTAAAGACGAAGCAATCATAGCAGCGGTTGAACTGTCGAGCCGCTATATAACTGATCGTTTTCTTCCCGATAAAGCAATCGACCTCATTGATGAAAGCGCAGCTAAACTTCGGCTTGAAATGAATTCAATGCCGGAAGAACTGGATCAGTTACAAAGACAAATCCGGCAATTGGAAATTGAAAGGGAAGCAATCAAGCGTGAAAACGATGATGAAAAACTTCGTCAGTTGAGCAGTGAAATCGGGAATCTGAGTGTCAGCCGCGATACTCTGATGTCAAAATGGAAACAGGAAAAAGAACTGGTTGAAAAAGTTCAGAATGCAAAAGCTGAAATAGAGTCATTAAAATTGTCAGCGGAAAAAGCAGAACGGGAAGGTGACTATGGCAAAGTAGCAGAGATACGTTATGGAAAAATAAAAGATGCGGAAAAAGTAATAGAAGAATTTTCCTCTCAATTGGCCAACAACTCCGACAAACGACTGCTAAAAGAAGAAGTAGATGCGGAAGATATTGCTGAAGCTGTGGCTAAAGCTACCGGCATACCTGTCTCCAGAATGCTACAAAGTGAAAGGGAGAAACTGTTGCATTTGGAAGAGCACCTGCATCAGCGTGTTGTGGGACAGGATGAAGCAATTGCAGCTGTGGCTGATGCAATCAGAAGGAGCCGGGCCGGTCTACAGGATCCAAAACGTCCGATTGGTTCATTCATCTTTTTAGGCACAACCGGCGTTGGTAAAACTGAACTGGCGAAGGCACTTGCAGAATATCTTTTTGATGACGAGTCCATGATGACGCGAATAGATATGAGTGAATACCAGGAAAAACATACTGTCAGCCGTTTGATCGGTGCTCCTCCCGGATATGTCGGATATGATGAAGGTGGTCAACTCACGGAAGCAGTTCGTCGTAAACCGTATAGCGTTATTTTATTGGATGAAATTGAAAAGGCCCATCCAGACACATTTAATGTTTTGCTTCAGGTATTGGATGATGGCAGACTGAC
>DASXKM010000114.1:0-3056 GCA_036496825.1 Puia sp.
TGTCGAGAATTACTCTGACAAAAAATATTGTGAACCATGCGGATCATATAGTTTTTATGATCAGCGGCAGGGAAAAAGCTCATGCATTATATGAAGTGATCGAAGGAGAAAGAAATCCTGAACTTTATCCTTCACAGGTCATCATACCCACACAGGGAGAATTACATTTCTTCCTGGACGAAGCAGCTGCAGCTGAACTGAAAGCAGGAAGCAGGAAGCGGGAAGCTTGAAACATTTCCGGCCTTATGCTTCCAGCCGCAAGCTTCCTGTCTCACGCCTCCTGCTCTGCTAAGAAACATCCATCGTATCAAACACCTGAACACGCTTCCACAAATGTTTGCATTCTTCTACAAACCGGAGATGAATGGGATCCACCTGATAACTATCCTGGTCAGCCGCATTGTTAAAAATCAAGATCCAGGAAACTGAATAAGAAGAATCAATCACATCCCGGCTGGTGTTGGCCGGTTCACCAATATGGAATCGCTGGATTGTTTTTACAGCCGAAAGTTTTTTTAATCCTTCAACTAATGATTTTTTATCCTGTGCGTTGCCCGGCTCTGCCAGCCAGAAATAAACATGATGAATAAATATTTCTTTGATTTCTTCGGCCATTCTATTTCAATTTTATTTTGTTTCTAAACGCAATTGACAATTAACAATCGACAATTGACAATTCAAACTACCAGTCTTCCAGACTTCCAGACTTCCAGACTTACAAAGGGTATTTCCCCAGTGAAATCAGCTTATCCGCAATCCGTCGCCTGGATTCTTTGCTATTGTAAGGATTTGATTTGGTGAACCGCTTTAATCCCATCAACAACATTCTTTGTTCATCTCCGTCCGCAAAGGCATTGATGGCGTCTTTGCCGTGTTTATCAATTTTATCAGCTGCATCGTACAAAAATGTTTGCAGAATATCTGATTCAAAGGGAATCGCCTGTTTGCCTTTGGATGAAGCGAGTTTCATCACCCTTAGCAAGGCAGATTCAGCATGGAAAGTGATCATCACCATATCGGCAATATGCATCAGAATTTCCTGTTCAGATTCCAGTTTCATCATTAGTTTCTGCACGGCCGCTCCGGCTGTCAGGAGAATGGCTTTTTTGAATTGTTGTACAAGTTTTTTTTCTCCACTAAAGGGACCGTCATCAGAGGCGCCGAAATCCGGAATGCTGACCAGTTCTTTGGCGACATTTTTTGCCGGTGTCAGAATATCCAGCCTGCCTTTCAATCCTCTTTTTAGAATCATGTCTACGCTGAGTAAACGATTGATTTCATTGGTACCTTCAAAAATCCTGTTGATGCGGCTGTCGCGGTAAGCGCGGGAAACCATATATTCATCGCTAAACCCGTTGCCCCCATGAATTTGTACGGCTTCATCCACCACATAATCCAATGTTTCGCTACCGAATACCTTTAACATCGCACATTCAATCGCGTATTCCTCAGAGGCACCCAGCACGGCTTCATTAAACGGCTTTCCATCTGCCAGTAATTCTTGTTCCTTATCTTCTATCCATTTTGAAACACGGTAAAGGGCTGACTCTGCAACCCAGATCTCTATTCCCATTTCGGCAATCTTGTTCTTTATTGCACCAAATTGCGAGATCATCGTTTTAAACTGCTCCCGGGTATTTGCATAGTTGATAGCAACTCCGGCAACCCGTTTGGCAGCGCCGAGCGCAGCTGCACATAATTTCAGACGGCCAATATTGAGTATGTTGAATGCTATGATATGCCCCTTGCCGATTTCACCAAGTACATTTTCCACCGGCACTTTGCAATCCTGAAAATAAAGCTGCACAGTCGAAGAACCCTTTATGCCCATTTTGTGTTCTTCCGGTCCCCGTGTAAAGCCTTCAAAATCTTTCTCAACAATAAAAGCCGTAAACTTTTCAGCGTCTACTTTTGCAAATACTGTAAAAACGTCGGCAAATCCTCCATTGGTTATCCAGCATTTCTGTCCATTGAGCAGGTAATATTTTCCATCGTTACTTAATGTAGCTGTTGTTTTGGCACTCAGGGCATCGCTGCCACTGTTCGGTTCCGTCAAACCATATGATCCCTTCCATTCGCCACTGGCCAGTTTGGGAATATATTTTGTCTTTTGTGATTCGGTTCCGAAATATAAAATCGGCAGCGTACCAATGCCTGTATGCGCGGCCATGGCCACTGAAAATGAAAATCCCCCGCCCAAACCTTCATTTACCAATGTTGACATGATAAAGTCTTTCCCTAATCCGCCAAGGCTTTCGGGAATGGCTGTTCCCAATAAACCCATGTCGCCGGCTTTTTCGATCAATGAAGGCATCAGCCCCGGTTCCATCTTATCAATACGGTCGGACAGCGGAATAATTTCCGTATCCAAAAATGAAGTACACATATCTTTTACCATCAATTGTTCTTCCTGAAAATCTTCAGGAATAAAAATATTGGATGCTTCAGATTCGCGTATCAGCCACTCTCCGCCTTTTATATTTGTCTGACTACCGGTAATTGTACTCATTGCTGGATTTTTTCTATTATTTTAAATTATCGTATACCAATTGAAGAACGCCTTTGCAAATATCCACCTGATCGGGAGCAACACCTTCCAGTGCTTCATTCAATGTATTTTCGGCAAGCATCATTGACTGCTCCTGTAGTTTTACACCGGTTTTTGTTAAACAGATCCGGTTGATTCTCCGGTCATCCGAAGAAGCAACCCGTTTTACCAATTGTAATTTCTCCAGATTATCTACCAATCTGGTAATACTGGGCTTGTCGCGGAATGTTGCATTGCAAAGTTCCTGCTGACTTTGTCCGTCCTGTTTCCAGAGATGATACAACACACTCCATTGTTCAATCGTGATGGGAAGGCTGGCGGTATTAAACTTTTTTTGCAGCCGGCGCGCAATCGCGATGGATGCTTTGCCCGTAACAAAGCTGTACAGTTCACCCTTCTTAAATTGGTTGTTTGGCATATAGTTAGTTAAACAACTATATAAAACTACTCATTTCCATGGAAAGAACAAATTTTTCAATGCTTTTTAAGAGAGGCAGCAAAGATGGAC
>DASXKM010000115.1:0-6031 GCA_036496825.1 Puia sp.
CGGATACTTCATAAAATGCAGTATTCATTTTGTAAGCAACACAGTGGCTTTTTGTTGCGTCAATGATTCTTTTATTGAATTCAAATACCGGATCTGACAAATGTGACAATGAAGGGGGAACTTTTTCCGGATCAACATCCAGTCCGACACATAAATAATTTCTTTTCGAACTGATATGTTCAATGAGTGTCGCCCGGTTCATAAATCGATTTTATTTTCCCGGTTCATGGCTCTTGCGATTTCAAGCCCGCTTGCCCCGTGCTCGCTCAGATGTGAAATAATATTTTCACGGGATTTCTCGTCACGGTTCTGACTTAGTTTAAATACATGTCGTACGGAGACCACTTCCATTTCGAAAGCCACAATGGCCTGCATCATTTGCTGCACATAGGAGTCTTCCATCTTTTGTACCAGTGAGGGCGATCCCGAAGCTTCAAAAGTTTCTGTTAACCGGGTAATCAACTGAAGAAGGAATGCCGTATCCTGGAACCGAATCACACCGGAAGCCTGCACAGATTGGTAATTCCAGGTACTTGCAATCTGCTTACTCTCATACCAGCTGGCACTTACATATGAATGCGCGCCCGAAAAAACAATCAGCGCGTCCGGATGTTTCATAAAAGCGTTCGTATGATCCTGTTTTTTCATGAAATGACCTTGCAGATACAATTTATCATTCCGATTTTCAAACAGGACTGGTATTTGGGTGGCCACCGGAATCCTGTTAGAATCTGCCCCGCATATCAATGCAAATGGATGCGCCTTCATGTAAGCAAGTATTTCTTCCGGATGTTCAGCTTTGAAATATGGTATATCGTACATAATTAAATTAAGTAACTACCAATTCTGCTCTTTTCTCTGTATTGATATTAGCATTGATCATCGCAATACTGCGGGCTGCATTACCCGCAAAATGCTGGAAAGCTTTCCTGGCTTCCAGGTCCTCTCCAACCATTACCGGTTTTCCCTCATCACCTCCCTCCCGTATCTTTTGAATAAGGGGTATTTGTCCAAGAAAAGGAATATCGTATTCCTCAGCAAGTTTTTTTCCCCCATCCTTTCCGAAAATATAATATTTATGCTGCGGCGCTTCCTCAGAAACAAAATAACTCATGTTTTCAACCAGGCCGATCAGTGGCGTTTTTAATTGCGCCTGTGCAAACATCGCAATCGCCTTTTTGGCATCCGCCAGTGCAACGTCCTGTGGTGTACTCACAATAATTACTCCGGTTACCGGTACTGTCTGCATCAGCGTGAGGTGAATGTCACCGGTACCCGGCGGCATGTCGATCACCAGATAATCCAGTTCATCCCAGAAAACATCTGATACAAATTGCTTGATGGCGGAACTGGCCATCGGACCCCGCCACACCACCGCGTCCTTCTCATCAACAAGTAACCCGATGCTCATTAATCTGATGCCAAATTTCTCCATTGGCAAAATCATACCCTTGCCATTGATAGTTTTCATCATCGGCCGTTGGCCACGAACGCCAAACATGATGGGCACACTGGGACCATAAATATCCGCGTCCATTAAACCAACTTTCGCACCGTCCGCCGCCAGCGCGAGAGCGAAGTTTGATGCTACCGTACTTTTTCCTACTCCCCCTTTTCCACTGACTACGGCGATAATGTTTTTAACTTTAGGCAGGATGGTTTCAGGGTCTGTTCTTTTTGAATTCATTTCTGAAATAAAATGAACCTTCACATTAATTTCATTTCCGATCTGCTGATGTATGGCTTTTATACAATTATTTTTTATCAGGTCCTTTAAAGGACAAGCCGGCGTCGTGAGCGTTACCGCAAATAAAAGATCATTGCCATTTATCACAATATCCTTGACCATATTCAGCGTAACCAGATCTTTTCCAAGGTCCGGTTCTTGCACCGTACTGAGTGCCTTCAACACTTTTTCAACATTCATGCGCAACGTTTTGTTAAAAAGAATAAACTGGCTGCAAAATTAGTCTATGGGGGCATTAATTTGTTAGCGATTTACGATTTATAAACTTTATTTTTGGCGCAGTTTTGAAAAAATTTCTACTATACTTCATATTTCTGACCCTGCCCTTTGCCCTGGAAGCCCAATTCGACAAATTGAAGGACTCTGTGGTACAGTTTTATGGTGTGGTCATGACTGCTGACAGCCTTCAGGGTATTCCCTCAGTAAGTATTGTTGTCAAAGGGCAACACCGCGGAACTTTTACCAACGAACAGGGTGTGTTTTCCATCGTCGTAATGAAAGGCGACCAGATAGAGTTTTCCAGTGTAGGCTACAAACCCAGGCTGGTCGATGTTCCTAAAAATCTTGAGGGTAATCAGTGGAGCATTATACAGTTAATGATCACAGACACCATGTACCTGCCCGCCACAATCATACGACCAAGACCGACCAGGGAGCAGTTTGACAGGGATTTCGTAAACACTAAAGTGCCTGACGACCAAATCGAAATCGCGCGTCAAAACAATGACGCTGTCAAAAGACGAATACTCGCCCGCGGTCTTCCCTCTGATGCCAGGGAAGCTGCCAATTATTATCTCAAACAAAATGCCACTAAATATTCTTATACAGGCCAAAATCCGCCCCAAAATATTTTTAACCCGCTGGCCTGGGCAGATTTCATCCAGGCATGGAAACGGGGCGATTTCAAGAATAACAACTGATCGCTTTTTTGGATAACCGACATATGGATTACCCCCAAACGATCGAATACCTTTTCACCCGCCTGCCTGCCTTTAGCAGGATCGGTGCAGCGGCTTATAAAGCTGACCTTATTAATATTCAGGCACTCAGTGATCGACTGGGCAATCCTGAAAAAAAATTCAAATCCATTCATGTTGCCGGAACCAATGGCAAAGGATCTACCAGTCATATGCTGGCTGCCATATTACAAAAAGCCGGATATAAAACCGGGCTTTATACTTCACCCCATTTGCATGATTTCAGGGAACGTATTCGGATTAACGGACATGTGATACCGGAAAAAAATGTAATTGCTTTTACAAAACGAATCAGTGACTTTATAGAAAAAAAAGAACCCTCTTTTTTTGAAATCACGGTGGCCATGGCCTTCGAATGGTTTGCAGATGAAGAAATTGATATCGCCGTTATCGAAGTGGGATTAGGAGGAAGACTCGACAGTACCAATATTATTATTCCCGAGGTTTCGGTGATAACCAATATCAGTTATGATCACATGGATCTGCTTGGAAATACATTACAGAAAATAGCCTACGAAAAAGCAGGCATCATCAAACCCGGTGTACCGGTTGTAATAGGTGAAGAACAGCCTGAAATAAAAAATATATTCCTTCAGTCGGCTGCTGAAAATGGTTCGCCCATCTATTTCGCCAGTCAGAAAAGATTCCCGGGAGAATGGAGAACTGAGGGGCAATTCCTGTTTGTACAATTGACGGAGAAACATAATAATAATAAAAAAAACTTCCTGCTTGATCTTCCGGGCTTTTACCAGCTAAAAAATATAGTGACTGTTGCTGAAGTAGTGTCGGTACTGAATCAAAATGGATTTAATATTTCCGATTCTGCCATGCAACTGGGATTGAAACATGTGAAGACCCTCACAGGCCTGCATGGACGCTGGGACATTCTTCATGAAGACCCATTGGTAATTACGGATGTCGGTCACAATGAAGAAGGCATGAAAGCCATCGCGAAACAAATTGAAAATACTTCGCATGATGAACTTCATATTATCGTCGGATTGGTAAAAGACAAGGTAATTGAAAATATTCTTCGTCACTTACCAAAAATGGCAAATTATTATTTCACCCGTGCACAAATTCCCCGAGCACTGCCGGAAACAGAACTGGCAGAAAAGGCCGAAAAACTGGGATTACGCGGACTTTGTTTTCCCCATATAAAACAAGCGCTGGATGCGGCTGTGTTGAAGGCTAATTCAAAAGACCTGATACTGGTATGCGGCAGTGTTTTTCTTGTAGGAGAAGTCAATATAAAAGATCTTTCATTTTAGCGAGCGCATAAAACAATGTCGTTACATGCATACTCTGAACAATCTGATTGTCTTTCAATAGTTTTTTTACTTCCTCAAGGCTGAGTAAATATATTTCGATTTCTTCGTTGTGATCCAGCGCCTGTTTTTTTTCATAAACACCACCGGTAGCCAGGTACATATGCATCCAGTTATTGTTGGTCGAAGGGTTGGAAGAAATTTTTCCAAGATATTCATAGCTGGAAAATCTGTATCCGGTTTCCTCCATTAATTCTCGTGCGATCGCGTCTTCGAGCGACTTATCTGTTTCATCAACACAACCTCCGGGGATTTCATAACAGGTGAGATCCAGGGCGTAACGGTACTGGCGTTCTATAATTATTTTCCCTTCGGCCGTAATAGCCACAGCGGAAACCCAGGTTGGAAATTCATAAACAAAATAGGGGTTGATAATTTTCCCTTCTGCGGTTTTGCATGTATCTTTACGGACAGTCCCCCACATATCTTTTGAAATGTATTCGGAAGATATTTTTTCCCATCGAAGATCTTTCATACAATCTGATTGGCTTTCCGGAAAGAAAGAATATGAGCTGTATGATGTTTCCCATGCCAGCTGTACATACCCAGTAAAAACCATATCGTCACCGGCATGGGCTTGCCAGGATAATTTAAAGTTCGGTTCCATTGATCGACCCTTAGATCTTTAATAGCTGCGTATAGACGAGAATGTAATGCATGCAGGAGCGTAATAGATATATTTACCGGAAGAACCTTTACATCAGCAAGATCAGCCCATAACTGCTCCTCATATGATTTGACTGTCACATTGTCTTCAGTCAGCGCCAGTTTAAAACGTATATAGGCATTCATGTGACTGTCCGCTACATGGTGAACCAGTTGATGAATTGTCCATCCCCCTTCACGATACGGACTTTGCAATTGGGCAGTATCCAGGTTTTGGATGGCATATTCCAGTTCTGTCGGTAGTTGGCGAATATTGTTCAGCCATTCATTTTTTTGTTCTTCTGAAAATGGCTTCGGCTCATATCTGCCAATTGGATAGCGGGGATCTGACATGATTATTAATTATCAGTTATTAGTTATTAATGACAAATCCGTACTTTTTCACTCTTATACTCTTATACTCTTATACTCCTGCACTAATCCTCCCTCCACTCTTTCCCGGTCATTTGAATAAATACGTCTTCCAGGTTTGCCTTTTTAACTTCCCTGGGTCTTTCGAAACCTGTAGCAACAAGTTTATCGATCAACTGATCAGGAGAATCCAAGGCAATAATTTTTCCGGAATCCATAATGGCCACCCGGTCACAAAGCACTTCTGCTTCATCCATATAATGTGTGGTAATGATGACAGTCGTACCGGAATTCCGGATTTCCTGAACCAGTTCCCAAAGATTTCTCCGTGCCTGTGGATCCAGACCTGTAGTGGGTTCGTCCAAAAAAATAATTTTTGGCTTGTTGATCAATGTCGTGGCAATTGAAAATCTTTGTTTCTGACCTCCACTAAGTTCTTTATACTTTGATCTGGCCTTGTCCAGAAGATTCACCTTCTTCAGAAAATCCATGGGCCTGACATCCCGGTTATATAAACCTCCAAACAAATGAAGCAGTTCCGTTAAATTCAGATTTGGATAATATCCGGAAGTCTGCAATTGCACACCGATCCGTTTCTTAATTTCATTGGGACTTCTGTCCAGATCAATACCATCAACAACAACGGTCCCGGAGGTTTTTTCACGAAGCGTTTCAATGATTTCAAGCGTAGTGGACTTCCCCGCACCGTTTGGTCCCAGTAGTCCAAAGATTTCTCCCTGGAAAACATCGAAACTGATTTGTTTAACAGCTTCAAAATCTCCATATCTTTTAGTAAGGTCCCTGACTGAAATAATGGCCATGTTTTCCATGGCAGGCAAGTTACGGCATGCATTTTAAATGAAGTGACTTCCGGAACCTACCTGGAAAAGATCTGCGTGAAATAAATATCACCTTTTTTATCAGAGGAATAACCAATTCCGGTGAGCGTAAAATTGCCTTCA
>DASXKM010000116.1:0-3034 GCA_036496825.1 Puia sp.
ATTGGTGATGTTTTTAAAAAAGACGGATACTTTTCTCCGGATCTCCAAAAGAAGTGAATGATGTTATTTCTCAGAAGATTAAAATATGCCCTCAAAACGCTCGCTTCCAGGGACACGATTTTAAATATTCCGATTGATGGAATTATTAAGATAGCCGGCGAATCCAATATTAAAACCTTTGTTCAGATAGGATCCAATGATGGGGAAAAAAATGACCCCCTTTATTAATACATCAGGAAAAATAACTGGAAAGGAATTCTGGTTGAACCGGACCCGGCCAATTTTAAAAAACTTTTAAATAACTACGGGCAGGCCGAAGGGTTGATTTTTGAGAATGTCGGAATCGGGCCTGAAGAAGGTGATATGCTATTTTACAGATTAAATAATATCACAGAAGAGGATCCCGGATGGTATGATCAGATTGGATCTTTTGATAAGGGAACATTTATAAAAAATATTAGTTACGGAAAAGAACTTGACAAAAGAATAACTGCCGGACTTTTACCAGTGATTACCTTTGATGAACTCCTAAGAAAGAATAAATTCCGAAACATCGATCTGTTGCATACCGACACTGAAGGATTTGACTATAAAATCCTCAGATCAATAAATTTTGAAGAACATAATATCAGAATGGTTCTTTTTGAGGGAGAATGGATGACTCAATTTGAACTCAAGGAAATTATTCAATATCTTAAAAAATTTGATTATCGTATTTTTCAATGCGGAATTGATTATGCTGCAGTAAAAATCAAGAAGATGCGCGGTGTTGAGAAGAAGACGTAAATCCACGTTTTACAACCGAAAATAGTTGCCGCCCGTTCAGTCCATGAAAAAATGCCTTCCACAATCTTCCGGCTGCTTCGACATATTCTTTTCTCCTTATTCTTGCGACTGCAGATTCAGCCAGTGCTCCAGCCATGCGACGGCTCGCTATTCTAGCTAATTGCCTGTCCGGATTTGTTCGAAGAAAATATTCATATACTGCGGCTGTACGCTCGTTGCCATATTCGAATGCATTGGTAGCACGCCCACTATGTTCTCTGATTCGTACAAGCAATTCCGGAATAGCCAATACTTCTGCCTTTAAAGCCAGCCTGATAAACAGTTCGTAATCTTCACGGAACAAAAGTTCTGCATCTTCATTGAACCCTCCGGTTTCATCAAAAAGGGATCGTTCAAGCATTAATGAACCAATTGTTACAGATGCATCTGTCGTAAGTACTTCTTTTATGATCCATCCGGACATTGGAATAAATTTGCCAGCCTTATCGGGGATGCCCTGCATGTCCTGATTCATCAACTCATATCCTCCATAGCTCCACCGCTTTTCTTTCTGAAGCAACTGAAACAATTGTATCTCCAGTTTTTCAGGAAGCCATATATCGTCAGAATCCAGAAATGCAAGCCATTCGCCGGATCCATGTTTAACACCCGTGTTACGCAGTGATGCAATATTCCCCTTATGTTTCAAATTTAATATTATGACCCGGGGATCATTTAACAAACTGATTGCATCAGATGTACCGTCATCTGAACCATCGTTTACCACCATCAATTCCCAATTCGAATATGTTTGTGCAATAACAGATGCAACAGCCTGTTGAACAAGATCAACCCGGTTGTAGGTAGGTATGACGATGGTGACCAGCGGATGCTGGTGTTGATTAATTGAAATTGACAAGTCCGGAGCTTTTATAAAGTTATGTAATTCGACAACGAAGATCAGGACGGCCAATCGTTGTGAAGAGTTATCGCCTTTTTCATCTCCGGCACTGTGATATTTCCTTTTCTAGATCAACCCTGTATTCGGCATTCTCAATGGATCCTGAAATGGTTCTTCCTCATAGGTTTTATCCAGGATCGTATCGTCTGCATGGCCTTCCAGGATAAATTCCAGCAGGTGATCATTCAACGAATCTTTTTGGGTATAAAATAATCCATGTGGCTCACCGGCATATATCTTGAATACAGCACCGGGGACCAGACCTGATGTTTTCCTTCCGCTGATTTCTATAGGAACATTTTTGTCGCTGTCACCATGAATAATCATTGTGGGAACATTTATCTTTTCCAGATCATCCCTGAAGTCGGTTGTGGAAAAAGATTTCAGGCATTCAAGAGTTGCATGTGGTGATGCCTGCATGAGTACTGACTGGTTCCAGTCGAGAAATGCCTGACTCACAGGTTTGCTGAGCAGACCCACACCGTAAAACATTTTTCCAAAACCTATTCCAAAACTGGCTCTGTCCTCCCGTATCTTTTGTTCCATTTCATCAAATTGTGATTGTGGAAGGCCATCCGTATTGTCGCCGGCATGCAACATATAGGGCGTGACGGAACCGATCAGTACGACTTTGTCAATTTTACTTGTCCCATAACGGCCGATATACCTGGCCACTTCACCGCCTCCCATAGAGAATCCCACCAGACTCACTTTGTCAACGTTCAATTCATCGATCAGGGACTTCAGATCTGCTGCCAATATATTATAGTCATACCCGTGACGTGGCCTGTCAGATTTCCCAAATCCACGCCGGTCGTAAGTGATGCAGCGGATTCCCTTGCGAGCCAGTTCATTTACCTGGTACTCCCACATTTGTGAATCCAGCGGCCAGCCATGAATAAAAATAACGGGCTTACCGCGGGTACTGTCTTCATAATAAATATTAACCGGCTCTGCTATAGACGATTTTGATGTTTGATAGTATGGCATAATAGAAGATTATAATGAATGTTACTTCAATTATGTTGCCAGGCAATTGATGCATTTCGATGCGATTCGGCCGTCCCGGAGATTCTTTTTCTGACAATCAGATGGTTTCACAGCATTGAGAGAATTGATATAAACCAATATTCATCAGGCTGGTAGGATATTACCGGATTTATTATTATTTTTCTGTTTAGATCCATTACCAGATCTTAAGAATAACAACCCAAGATGAAAAAAACCCTTTTACCGGCGATCCTTTTTGCATTTTTTTTATTCACAGCCTGCAAAAAAAACAACGATACACCTTCTACCGGCAGCGCT
>DASXKM010000117.1:0-3829 GCA_036496825.1 Puia sp.
AGCAAATACCGGTAGTGATGCCGCCAATATGCAATGTACGGCAGTTAAAGATGGTGATGAATGGATTATTAACAGAACAAAAAACTGGATTACGCATGGCATCAGCAGCGATATCACGGTAGTCGTTGCGAGAACCGGAAAAGCGCGGGAGAAAAATAATGCGACAGCATTTGTAGTACTCAGGGGTGTTCCGGGTTTCAAGGGCGGAAAAAAAGAAAACAAACTCGGCATGCGCGCCAGTGAAACAGCGGAAATGATATTTGACAACTGCCGGATCCCGGATTCCTGTCGTTTGGGAAAAGTCGGTGAAGGTTTCAAACAGTCACTGAAAGTACTCGATGGCGGAAGAATTTCCATTGCTGCTTTGGGCGTGGGAATCGCAAAAGGGGCGTTTGACGCCGCGGTAAAATATTCAAAAGAAAGGCATCAGTTTGACAAGCCCATTTCTTCCTTCCAGGGCATTTCTTTCAAACTCGCGGATATGTCCACAGAAATCATGGCCGCGGAACTACTCACGCTGCAGGCAGGGGAGAGGAAAAATAAAGGGTTACCAATGACCAAGGAGTCTGCCATGGCAAAATATTATTCGAGTGAGGTAGCTGTCAGAACAGCAACCGAAGCTGTGCAGATTTTTGGTGGTTACGGATATACAAAGGATTTTCCGGTGGAGAAATTTTATCGTGACAGCAAATTATGCACGATCGGCGAAGGCACTTCAGAGATTCAGAAAATTGTTATTGCGCGCGAAGTTTTGAGTTGAAGGTTGTCAGACTTAATTAGCAAAGTGCAATCTCAAATTTTTGGCTTTAGGCGTTGGGCTTTAAGCTTTAGGCTTTTTTTACGGCATGAAATCTTCTTCCTGAGGCTTGTTGTATTTATCGAAAATTTTATCAATGGCACCGCCAAATAAGGGGAATTTTGACTTGGCGAAATTCTTCATGATCTCAACAGCTTTTATCGCCTGCGCTTCTGTTAGTCCTTCCGCCTTTAATTTATCAAGTAATTCTTTCATCAACGGGAATTGAAATATTCTAATTTGCTTTAAGCCTTAAGCCCTACGCCTTAAGCCTTATGCGACCTTCAAAAGGCTCATCTTGCTGGTATCAAATTTCTTACGGGCATATTCGATGTTCAGGTGAAATTTATTTTCCTTTGAAGACGGAAGTTCGAACATGGCGTCGGTTAAAATACTTTCGCAAATGCTTCTCAATCCGCGTGCACCGAGTTTATATTCCACCGCTTTCGTCACCATAAAGTCGAGCACTTCATCATCGATGCTTAACTGAATACCTTCCAGTTCAAATAATCTTTTATACTGGCGGATCAGCGAATTTTTTGGCTCGGTCAGAATAGAACGAAGAGTAACGGAATCCAGCGGATTCAAATGCGTCACCACTGGCAGGCGGCCCAACAGTTCAGGAATCAGTCCGAATGATTTCAGATCGGGTGCATTTACATGCTGTAACAAATTCTTTCTGGTGAACTCCTGCTGTTCTTTATTTACATTGAATCCGATTGCGTTGGTATTGATTCTGCGTCCGATAATTCTGTCAACGCCGTCGAATGCGCCACCGCATATGAATAATATATTCTGAGTGTTAATCTTTATCAGTTTTTGTTCAGGATGTTTACGACCTCCCTGCGGGGGCACCAGCACATCGGTTCCTTCCAGAAGTTTCAGTAATCCCTGCTGAACACCCTCGCCACTCACATCTCGGGTGATGGAAGGATTGTCGCCTTTACGCGCGATCTTATCAATTTCGTCAATATATACAATGCCCCTTTCAGCACTCACTACGTCATAATTACAAACCTGTAAAAGACGGGTCAGAATACTTTCAACATCTTCACCTACATAACCCGCTTCCGTAAATACCGTAGCATCCACAATCGCAAAAGGAACATTCAGCAATTTGGCAATGGTTTTTGCAAGGAGTGTTTTACCAGTTCCGGTTTCACCCACCATAATGATGTTGCTTTTTTCTATTTCGACATCATTCTCGGTTACTTTATGTTGCAGTCTTTTATAGTGATTATATACAGCTACTGCCAGTACTTTCTTTGCGTCATCCTGGCCGATCACATATTCATCCAGAAACCTTTTGATTTCTATTGGTTTCTTTACCGTCAGTTTAAATTGGGAAGAAGGAGAAGAATCATCACGGACAATCAGTTCCTGGGAAATGATCTCCTGTGCGTGTTCCACGCAGTTTTCACAAATATGTCCTTCCTGACCCGCAATGAGTATTTTCACCTCATCGCGGCTCCTGCCGCAAAAAGAACAATGAAGGGTATTTTTAGCCATCTCTTAAATAATAGTGCAAAATTAATCAAACTATGCCCGAAAACCAACCTTTTAAGCTTAAGGCTTAAGGCTCAAGGCTTAAGGCACAACTTAAACAGGCCTTCGGTCTTAAGCTTTCAGCCTAATAGATTTCAGTACTGATCTGATCAGCAATGCCGTATTCGACAGACTCTTTGGCATCCATCCAGTAATCACGGTCGAAATCCTTCATGATCTGATCGAATTTCTTGCCACAATTTTCAGCGAGTATTTTAGCAGCGATTTCTTTTACTCTTTTTGTTTGTTTCGCCTGAATTTCCAGGTCCACACTCACGCCCTGAATATATCCGCCCAGGCTCGGCTGATGAATCATCACTTCTCCATGCGGATATATAAAACGTCTTCCTTTTGTTCCACCGCTCAACAGTACAGATCCCATGGATGCCGCCAGACCAATACATATCGTGCTGACAGGGCTCTTCAACATCTTCATCACGTCGTAAATAGCCATGCCGCTGGTAACCATGCCACCCGGACTATTGATCAGGAACTTGATTTCAGTGCCCGTTTTATCTGCATCGAGCAGGAAAAATTTATTGATGATATCTTTTGCGGAACGGTCGTCCACTACTCCCCACAACTGAACCGTGCGTGTTTCAAAAAAATACTTCTCAAGTTTTTTCATAAACATACCTGGATCCGTTTGCGGCTTTTCTTCTTTCTCTTCAGAAGGTTCATCATCCAGGCGAAAAGGTTGTACAGGGTATTTGCCGTATTTCATGATATTCGTTTAGATATTTTAGTTTTCTTTTTTCTCTTTTCTTGGATTGATCACGAGTACTTCATCCACCAGTCCGTATTCTTTTGCTTCTATCGCAGTAAGCCAGTAGTCACGATCAGAATCTTTTTCAATCTGTTTGAGCGTTTTCCCGGTGTGATTTGCGTAGATCTCATACAGTTCCTTTCTCAGTTTTCTGATTTCATTAACCGTAATTTCAATATCGCTTGCCTGACCACCCACGCTGCCACTGGGCTGGTGCATCATCACACGGCTGTGTTTTAATGCAGTCCTTTTCCCCTTGGTGCCCGCACACATCAGCGTAGCGCCCATGGATGCCGCCATGCCAATACAAATCGTGGCCACATCCGGTGTAACGTATTGCATGGTGTCATACACACCAAGTCCTGAATAAACGGATCCACCCGGGCTGTTGATATACATCTGTATATCGCGGTGCCGGTCGGTACTGTCCAGGAAAAGTAATTGCGCGGTAATAATGTTGGCTACTTCATCATTGATGGGATAACCGAGGAAAATAATCCGGTCCATCATCAAACGACTGTACACGTCCATAACGGCTACGTTCATGGGACGTTCTTCAATGATATTCGGTGTGAGACCGGTTACCAGGTATTTTTCATATCCATTTAATGTGTTGCTTGAAAGACCCAGATGCTTAACGGCGTATTTTTCAAATTCGGAACCAAGGTGCATAATAGAATTATTTTTTCTTGAGGATGGATTGGCAGATCAGGACAATACCT
>DASXKM010000118.1:0-6542 GCA_036496825.1 Puia sp.
TCAATATAGAGGTATAATATTTTATCAAGCAGGTCATATACCGGCAGACTGTCACTGTCTTTCTGATCGGGACGCAGCTCGGCAGACGGTGCTTTGTTTATTATGGAAACAGGAATAATTTCTTCATGCTGATTGATAAACTGAGCCAATGCATAGACCTGCATTTTGTACAGATCCCCCAGCACACTGAGGCCGCCGGCCATATCACCATAGAGTGTTCCATAACCGGTAGAAAGCTCACTTTTGTTCGATGTATTCAGAAGTATATATCCGAATTTGTTGGCGATGGCCATGAGCAGATTACCCCGCGTACGGCTTTGTATATTTTCTTCAGCCACACTAAATGGCAGATCGTTAAATACAGGTTTTAATGTAGAAAGAAAACTTTCGAATACCGGCTGAATCGGAATAATATCAAACGGGTTATTCAGATTCCTCGACAACGTAACGGCGTCATTAACCGAATGACTACTGGAAAATCCGGAGGGCATGGCAATGGCACGCACATTTTCACTGCCCAGTGCCCGGCAGGCAAGAGCCAGTGTAACGGCGCTGTCGATGCCACCACTGCTTCCGAGAATGGCCTTCTGAAATCCCATCTTCCTGAAATAATCCCCGATGCCCAGCAGCAAAGCATCATGTATCTCCCGGATATTGTTTCTCCTCGTCATGTAAGAAATGATCTGGTCCGGTGTCAGTACAGACGCAGACGTAAAAACCGGCGTGTGTTTGTTGACCGGACGGTATTTAATTTCCGTATCGATGATCTGAAAGTCTTCTTCAAAAACCTTCAAATGATGCGTACAGGTGCCATAGGCATCATAGACAACGCTGCCACCATCAAATATTATTTCTGTTTGTGCGCCCACTGCATTGCAATAATACATGGGCAATTTGTACTTCAGCACATTTTGTCTGACGACTGCCCGGCGGTCTTCTTCGTGATCATAATCAAAAGGAGAAGCGGAGATATTGATCATCAGGTCGGGCTGCTGTAGCATCAGCTGATCCATCGGGCAGGCGCGATATAATGGATTTTCACCGAGGTTCCAGATATCCTCACAAATCGTAACAGCCAGGCGCTTCCCCTGGAATTCGATCACGCGCCAGTCCTGGCCCACTTCAAAATAACGGTCCTCGTCAAAAATATCATAGGTGGGCAGACAGGTTTTATGAACAACAGCTTTTACTTCACGATCATGCATAAACCAGGCGGCATTATACAGATCCTTTCCATTGGGATCCGGATTTGGAGCCGGAGATCCCACGATCACTGCAATACCGTCTGTATGCGTTTTTATTTTTTCGAGTGAAGCATAACAGCGTGAAATAAAATCTTCAAACTCGAGAAAATCGCGTGGCGGATATCCGCAAACACATAATTCTGAAAATACCGCCAGATCCGCACCTGCCTCTTTCGCCATATGAATACCGTGAATGATCTTTTCAGTATTGTATTCGAAATTTCCGATATGGTAATTCTGTTGAACCAGCGCGATCTTCATGAAACAAATTTACTGCTAAGGCCGCGAATACTAACTTGCAGCCCTGAACGTTTTTATCCGGATGAAAAAAACTCTTCCCTTTCTTTTTTTATTATTTATAATCGCCTGCAAAACAGGTAAGAAAGAGCCCGACACTTCTAATATTCCCGTGACGGTTCATATTGAACGATTTGACCAATCGTTTTTCGCCATCGATACAAATCATATACAACTGGGACTGCTGGAACTCGCAAGGCAATATCCCTGGTTTATAAATGATTTTGCGGTAAATATTCTTGGCACCAGTCCGCTGTCGGATACCAGTATGAACGCCTTCTTTATCTGTCGCCGTTTTATCAGCGGGTATATGCCTGTAAGGGATTCGCTGGCACTGAAATTTTCGGATATGCGACCCATCGAAGAAGAGTTGAAAAAAGGCTTTCAGCATGTGAAATATTATTTTCCAAAATATAATCTGCCACCAAAAGTAGTTTCCTATATCGGTCCCTTCGACGCCCCCGGCGTTGCAATGACGCGTTATACATTGGCCATCGGCCTTCAACTCTACGCAGGAAAAAATTTTCCTTTTTACCTGAGCCGGCAGGGTCAGGATATTTTCCCGCTGTATATTTCACGCCGTTTCGAGCCGGCATATGTGGTACCCAATTGTATGAAAGCCCTTGGTGAAGATCTGTTCCCCGACCAGAGTCAGGGAAAGCCGCTGATCGAACAAATGATTGAAAAAGGAAAAGGCTGGTGGCTCATCGATCAGTTCATCCCTGAAACAGCCGACAGTTTAAAAACAGGATTTACCGGAAAACAACTCAGCTGGTGTATTTCGAATGAAGGACAGATCTGGAAATTTTTTCTCGATCAGAATCTTTACTCACTGGAACCCGATCTCATAAAAAACTTTATCGGCGACGCACCCTATACGCAGGGCATGCCCGAAGCCTCGCCCGGCAATATCGGTCAGTGGGTAGGATGGCGTATTGTTCAGAAATATGTTTCAGCCCATCCCGATATCACACCGCTTCAACTCATGCAAACACCCGACCGGACGATTTTTGATGAAGCGAAGTACAAGCCGAGGTAAGGCTTAGGGCTTGGGCTTAAGGCCAAACGCCTTTTCTGTCAACGGTCAACGGTCAACCATAAAACCGCCAACCGCAGAAGCAGTCAGGAGAAATTCAAACCGTTTTCTTCCATTTTTATGTTTGACTTGAATATCAATGACATGAACCGTTGAAGGACGCAAATTGCGTCCTCCAACGTGATCTTTTTGATAATTATAATCACCTCTTCTTTTTTGGAATTATCACTTTCAACTACCGCTTTTGCAATTTCATAAAACCGGTCTTCCGGTATATCTAAACTGTATCCATTGATAAAGCAGAAATAATCTAAACAAATACACGCCATTCGTTTGTTGCCATTGATAAGAGGATGATTCTTATTAACCAGATAGAACAAAATTGCTGCCTTATTTAGTAATCCCCGATACAGGTGTTTTCCAGAAAATTTTTGAAATGGGGTATTTAAGCAAGACTCTAGTCTTTCAGTGTTGTTACTTAATTTTGGTATTGGTTCGTTTTTATTGGAGTGTTTTTGTTGGGTGTAACCAAGTAACAACTCAAAGTCTATTAGATCTACTGGGATAATCTTACTCATGACTCAGCTTGGACATCATCTTACCATAGCGTCGGTAAAACCTGTCAACAAACTTCTTTATCTTGGCTTCTTTTGTATTTAAGTGTTGAGATGATTTTACACGCCTTCCTTTTGATACACGGGAGGTCTTTCTTCCTATAGTTTGAGTGGTTGGCATGTATACAAATATATAAATTCTATCTAAATGCATATACGTAACGATCCAAATAGCGTGTTTGTTGCCTCATTTTTCTGGTTCATTTGTTGATTTACTGGTCTTTATCTACGGGAATAGCTTATTCATTTTAGCTAGTTCCTATCGCCTTTCTGTCAACCCCAACCGCCAACCGTTAACGGTCAACGTTCAACGGCCAACCGCCAACTGACCTCTCGGCGGTTCAAGAAATATGGTTTAAATTTGCCGTTTCAAACCAGCAAGTATGCCCAAGCCGAACAGTTTCCGGTGGAGTATGGAGAGTGAGCCGCACAAGCCGAGAACGAAGGAAATCATTCATAAACACCCGGAAATCAGGACCCTGATTGGCCGGAATCCATGGACTTTTGGCGTTATCCTGCTTTGCGTCGGTTTTCAGCTGGTTCTTTCCTATTTTCTCAGGGACGCATCCTGGTGGGTTATATTCCTGGTCGCCTATCTGGGTGGTGCTTTTGCCAGTCACACACTATATGTATGTATTCATGAAGCCGCCCATAACCTGATTTTCAAAAAAAGTTTTTTTAATAAAATTGCCGCCATCACATCAAACCTGCCATTGGTGTTTCCGAGCGCTATTTCCTTTCAGAAATATCACCTGAAGCATCATTCTTACCAGGGTGTTGAAGAACTGGATGCGGATATGCCCTATCGCTGGGAAGCAAAACTGATTAACAATTCAGGTTTTGGAAAGGCGCTCTGGCTTTTATTCTATCCCATTTTCCAGATGATTCGTCCGGGTCGTATCAAGGAAGTCCGCCTGATGGACAAATGGACCGTTGTCAATATTATCGTCCAGGTTAGCTTTATGACGCTGTTTATTTATTTCCTCGGGTGGAAGTCAACTGTCTATCTCACTGCCAGTTTCTTTTTCTCTGTTGGATTGCATCCGCTGGGTGCACGCTGGGTTCAGGAGCATTTCCTTACACACGGCGACCAGGAAACAAAGAGTTATTATGGGTCTCTGAATTCTGTTAACCTGAATGTGGGTTATCATAATGAACATCACGATTTTCCCTCCGTTCCCTGGAACAAATTACCCAAGATCAAAAAATTCGCCGGAAGCTATTACGATTCGCTGGGGCATCATACTTCCTATACGATCCTGCTGTTTAAATTTCTTTTTGATAGAAAATTATCTGTCTATTCACGCATGGCCAGGGATAACCGGGGAAGTAAAGTGAAGACTACAGTTGTAGAAAAAGCTGAAAGCCTAAAGCTTAAAGCCTAATGCTTAACGCCTAACGCTTGAATCTTCGCGCGGGTTTGACCTTTATGATTCTATTTATAGAATTTAATGGCTGATAGTTTTATCACCAGGTAATGTTTGGCGACTAAAAACTGTTCCACTTCCAGACTTCCAGTCTTTCAGTCTTCCATACTTGTTCTAAGCTTTGAGCTTAAAAGCGGAAATGCAATCTTAAACCAGGAACTGTATTTTTCGGAGCGGCGCTCGAGATCCTGTGCGATATCTTCCATCGGACGAAAACAATAATCATTTACTTCCTGTTTATTCGGATGTAGCTGACCGTTATACGTTCCGGTGTACACATGATCGAATTCGAATTCTGTGAGTCCATTGTCGAATTCCGTGCGGTAGATAAAATCAAAAATTTTGGTGAGTGTTGTTTCAATGCCCATTTCTTCTTTCAATCTTCTGACTGCGGCTTCCTCTACTTCTTCTCCCGGACGCGGATGCGAGCAACAGGTATTTGTCCACAAACCCGGACTATGATATTTCCCCATCGCCCTTTGCTGCAGGAGCATTTCACCCTTTGTGTTGAATATAAAAACGCTGAAAGCCCTGTGTAAAAGGGCTTTCCGGTGGGCTTCCATTTTTTCTATCGTTCCCGTCTCTTCGTCCTGTTCATTTACCAGGATCACTTGTTCTGTCTGCATTTTTTTTATTTCGGTCTAATGATCAGAACCAAACATTTATTCGTGGAACGTTTATCGTGAATCGATCTACGATGTACGATTAACGATACATCGTCAACTGCCAACTGCCAACTTCTAAAATTGCTGTATCTGCGATTTCAACAGTTTCCGCGCAAAATGTATCCGGCTTTTGATGGTACCCAGAGGTTCCCGAAGCATGTCCGCAATTTCGTGGTATTTGTAACCATCAAAATAAAGCAGAAAAGGATTCCGGAATATTTCGGGTAAACCGTGAATGGCTCCCTGGATATCGCGGATCCGCAAATTGCTTTCTGCATTACCGGTAATGACGGTCGACTGACTGTTATTTAACAGGTAATCATTTGGCGAGGAATCGAAAATCGTCTTCTGCTTTGCACGTCGCCGGTAGTTGTTTATAAAAATATTCCGCATGATGGTATATAACCATGCTTTGATATTTGTTCCGACGTTGTATTTATCCTTATTGGCTATCGCCCGGTATAATGTTTCCTGAAAAAGATCCTTCGCTTCTTCGCTATCCCTCGTTAAAGTGATCGCAAACGGCTTCAAAAATTCAGCATTAGATACCAAAAGCTGGTTGAATTCAAGAGCACCCATGTTGTCTGTGATTTACTATATAAAGATAAAAATAATGCCAAGACGGAATGTCAGATAAAGGACAAGCGGAGGATTCTTAACAATGAATTTATTTGACATAGAGTCACGACTTAATGGCAATTTGTGCAAGAGGCTTGCAGATATAGTGCCCAAAGCCCAAAGCCTAAAGCCTAAAACCCAATGATATAAACATCGAAATATTGGAATAAATGAATGTTAACAGTGTTGTCTAAACCGTCGTTCAGCATAAACAACAGGGCGTTCAACGCTTGGCGTTAGTCTTTGGGCTTTAAGCTTTGGGCTTTGGGCTTTAAGTCTTGGGCTTTAGGCTTTAGGCTTTAGGCTTTGGGCTTTAGGCTTTGGGCTTTGGACTTTGGGCTTTAGGCTTGTAAATCCGGATTCAAAAGAGCCCCGGAGTCCAGTAAATGATTGACAGTGTTGGAGATGGAAGAAGAGGCACGGAGAATATTGATGTGCCTGATGTTGTGACAATCTGAACCTAAGAGACTTACATACTTCTTTTTGATCAGATATTGGGCGAGCTCCTCCTGCTTTTTCCCATAATAACCGCAAAGGGAAAGTAGGTTTAGCTGGAAAAGACAGTCCATTTCGTGTAATTCGTCATAGACATTTTTGTGTGCGCCAAAATATAAATAGCGCTCGGGATGGGCAATAATGGG
>DASXKM010000119.1:0-3282 GCA_036496825.1 Puia sp.
TTATAGAATTGTCCGGCACCCGGGAGGATGGTTGAGTAAAGGGTTGCACGCCGGTAATTTTTTCTTTGTTTTAATTCGATGGAATCCATGGTAGCCTGGGATCGGGTGCCCTTGTATATGGAATCTCTTTTTTCCAGAGCAGAATCTGAAAGCGTTGCAGTCCGCGTGGAATCTTTTTGTTGTGCATTGGTGTGAAGGGTAAAAAATAAAAAAACAAAAAATAAAATAAAAAATGCCCTCATACTGAACGCTTAATTGATCTGCACGCCGAGCTGGCCGAGAATTTTATCTAATTCCTGCACAGAATAATATTCAATGCTGATACTGCCTGTTCCCTTATCACTGTGATTCAGCCTTACTCTCGTGCTGAAATGTGTTGCTAAAGTATCTTCAATTTTTCTGTATGATTCCGGCATTCCTGCTTTTACCGATTCTTTAACAGGATGCGCGGCCTTATATAATTTTCTGACCAATTCCTCGGTTTGTCTGACAGAAAGAGATCGGTTTTTTATTTCATTGTATAGATACAATTGTTTGTCAACCGTATCAACATTGATCAACGCGCGGGCGTGCCCCATAGATATCAAATTATTTCTGAGCGCCACCTGAATATCAGGCGGAAGTTTTAGCAGCCTCACATAATTTGCAACCGTGCTTCTTTCCTTACCCATTCTTTCTGATACCTGTTCCTGTGTATAATTCAGTTCATCCATCATGCGCTTATAGCTGAGGGCGACTTCCATTGCATTGAGATCCTCGCGCTGCAGGTTTTCCAGAAGTGCGAGTTCGAGCAGCTGGTGATCGTTCGCCTGACGAACATAAACCGGTATGTCTTTGATACCGGCGATATGGCTGGCCCGATAGCGGCGTTCACCCGTTATAAGTCTGTATTTTCCGGATGGAAGCCTTGCTACGGTTACCGGTTGAATGATATCATGAATCCGTATGGAGGCAGCCAGTTCCTGCAAAGCGGTTTCATCAAAATCTTTTCTCGGCTGTTTGGGATTTGTTTCAATCTGATCCAGCGGAACACGGAGAATGCCGGTTATACTTTCTGCGACAGAAGATTTCAGGGAACCGGATGATGTTTTTAAATCAAGATCTATTCCCTGCAATAATGAACGGATTCCTTTTCCGAGAGCCTCTTTATCTTTTTTATTCGGCGTCGTCATAATTTATTTCAGTTTTTTGAAGCTATTCGAGGATTCGTTCTTCCTGACTCATTTTGGTCATATTGTTTTTCTGTAAAACTTCCTTGGCCAGGTTCAGATAGTTCATCGCGCCTTTGCTGTAAGCATCATATAAAATAACCGGTTTACCCACGCTGGGCGCTTCACTGATTTTTGAATTCCGGTGTATAATGGTACTGAAAACGATTTCATCAAAATGCTTACGCACTTCACTGACCACCTGATTACATAAACGTAAGCGGCCATCATACATGGTCATCAGAATTCCTTCAATTGCAAGATTTGGATTTAAGCGACTCTGAACGATCTTAACCGTGTTCAGAAGTTTACCCAAACCCTCGAGTGCAAAAAATTCTGTTTGTACCGGTACAATCACGGAATCAGCTGCAGTCAGGGCATTTACGGTAATTAATCCCAGCGACGGGGAGCAGTCGATAATAATAAAATCATAGTTATTCCGTATTGGTTCGAGTATGTTTTTTAAAACGCTCTCCCTGTCAGGATAGTTAATCATTTCAATTTCAGCTCCAACCAGATCAATATGCGAAGGAATCAAATCCAGGTTCGGCACTTCTGATTTCAGCACCACGTCCCGGGCCGGCACATGATTCACCATACAGTCGTACAGGCTTTGAGTGATGTTATGCAGATCAAAACCAATACCCGTGGTACTGTTTGCCTGTGGATCGGCATCTACCAGAAGAGTCCTGAATTCCAGCACGGCCAGGCTGGCTGCCAAATTGATGGCAGACGTTGTTTTGCCAACTCCTCCCTTCTGATTCGCTACACCGATGATTCTTGCCATGATGCTATCTGTTATATAAAGTTTACTATTCCTCCGCCGGACTTCTGAAGGATGCGTGAAAGTACAAAAATTACCCTCCTTTTATAGCCCGCCTGCGCGTAAAAATACAAACTTGGCAGCCGAGTTCAGAAAAATACCACTTCAGCTTAACTTGCATCCTCATGTATCTCATTATTTCAGGCACAAACAGAAGGGAAAGTTTCACATTACGCGTCGCTGATTACTATCATTCCGTACTAAAAGAAAAAAAAATAGAGGCGCCGGTTCTATCCCTGACGGGACTGGACCTGTTGGAAAGAAATCCTTCTGTTTTGGAACTGGAAAAGAAATGGCTGCTGCCTGCCAGTAAATTCATTTTTATCAGTCCGGAGTACAATGGCAGTATTCCGGGTGTATTGAAATGCCTGATAGATGTAACAGACCGTAAAGTATGGAAAGGCAAAAAGGCCCTTCTTACCGGCGTTTCCAAGGGAAGAGCCGGGAACCTGCGCGGAATGGACCATCTGACAGGTATTATGCATTACGTGGGCACGGTTGTTCATCCGAACAAACTTCCTATATCTATTGTTGACACCCTGTTTAACGAAGATGAACTGCATCACAGGGAAACCCTCCAGGCTATCAACCAGCAATTGGATGAGTTCATCGATTTCTAAACCCGAACAAATTTCTAAATAAAAAAGTATGCGGAATGCAGGTTTTATCTGGATAGTAGCATCGATCATGGCTGCGATCGATTTGTATGTTTTTCAGGTGGTGAAAATGCTTTGTTCCGCTTCTTCCCAAAAAACGAAAACGATCATTTTCACAGCCTACTGGGCTCTTTCGATCGCAATTATTATTTTATTCATTCTCCTGCCACTTTTGAACACTGACCGGTGGCCAAAAAATTTCCGCAACTATTTATTTGTAACCATCATTGCATTTTTCTTTGCCAAAGTACTGGCCTCTGTTTTTTTTCTTGTAGATGATCTCCGGCGTCTGATACAGTGGGCCGTGGCCAAAATATTTTTCCGGAACACAGAGGGGGAAAGCCAGGTGAACGAGGGTATTTCCAGGTCTGTTTTTTTAAGCTGGCTCGGGATCGGCGTTGGCAGTACGCTGATTACTTCGCTGTTATATGGGTTTTCAAATAAATATAATTATCAAATCAGACGCATTCCACTTTCTTTCGGCAATCTTCCCTCCTCATTCAGAGGGTTAAAAATTGTCCAGATATCCGATATTCATTCAGGAAGCTTTGATAACCGGAAAGCCGTTGAAAAAGGTGTCCGGAAGATCATGGAC
>DASXKM010000120.1:0-9370 GCA_036496825.1 Puia sp.
GCAAAATATATCCTTTTTTCTCCTCCGCCTGTTCAGGTTTACCATGACAGGAAGAAATGGCCAGCGCGATCAGCATGGCAAGAGAAATAGTTTTAATGATATATCGGGGATACATATTCGGGTAGAATATTAAGGTTGATAGAATTCGGTTCCGGTATAGTAGTTTATATCTTCAAATGAACTGATCCGGTTGAACTGGATATTATTCGAAGAAAGAATATTGTCTTTATAGGAGGAATAGAAATCAAGGAAGTCCAAAAGTGTCAGATTCCTTTTTTCATAATTGATCAGCACTTCGTGTAACATATGGTCAAAATCTTTCAGGAATTTCGGATCGATGGTGTGGTACATTTTATCGTTGGCAAATGCCTTTTCAAGGGCATGTGAAACATTTTCCTGAACAGTTGCCTCGGTGCTTTGCTGGAGCGCACTATTTGCATCCGTAGTAATTTTTGCCGCCTGAATATTTCCTTTGTTCCGATTGAAGAAGGGAAGATCTATGGAGGCGCCCAGACTTGTGAGGTTGTTGATATAACTACCCTGCTGATCATAAGCGAGCGCCAGGGTCAGATTGGGAACAGCCAGCGCTTTCTGATAATTGTAGTTGAGCTTACCCGCTTCCACCGTAGTTCTCGCCATTAATAAATCAGTTCTGTTCTTATATGCAGAGTCCAGCAGCGTTGCAAGCGAATATGTGGACGGACTAAATGTTCCGATTTTTACGGAATCCAGGGCAGGGACAATAAAGGAACTTTTTATCTGCAATACCAGTCTCAGTTCGCTTTCCTCGTCGTTGATCTGACCGATCAGGTTGTTGTATTCGCTCAACAGCGTATAAAGTTGTGCTTTGATCCGGATAACTTCTTTTTCCGCGATATATCCTTTGCCTTCCTGTTCCTCAAATGCATTTACCACCTGCTGAAGGGATTTTATTTCTTCATTATAAACCGCCGCGGAATGCTGGAGGAAATAAATATTATAGAAATCAGTTCGCAGCGTATACTTTAACGTCCGGATCAAATCATAAAACTGATATTCCGCAATTCTTGTGTTGGCTTCAGCGATTCTGACCTGTTTGTTTCTTTGTCCTGCCAGATAAATAAGTTGTGAAACCTGTCCGGATAGTTCTCCACCGCTGGTTCCCGAACCGACCGGAAAGAATTTTTTGGTCTCTGTATTATATAAACTGTAGTAAACAGAAAGATTCGGATTGGGATAGAGTTTCGCCTGAATCTCCAGCGCTTTTTGTGCCTGAATATTATACTTCTGTGCAAGCAGAATAAAATTACCGCTTAGAAATAATTTTTCTGCACTATCCAGCTTAATGTTTAAAGTGTCTGTATGAACTTGTCCGGAAGCCAGGTTCGCGCAAAGGATTAGAATAACGAGTACGAAGGGTTTTAGTGACATATACAATTTATGAATAAATCATTGAAGACACGATCAATGAACGGAGGCATTTAAACGGAAGCCCATCCCATGAATGGTTTCAATCTGCACAGTTGTGTCGCCCCTGAAATATTTTCTCAGTTTGGTAATAAAGACATCCATGCTTCTGCCCAGAAAATAATCGTCCTTACCCCATACATTCAGTAAAACTTCTTCTCTCTTGAGGATACGATTCGGGTGTTCACATAAGAATAACAGTAATTCGGCTTCTTTCTGAGTCATATTAAAGGCGGTTCCACCCACGGATAATTTAAGATCATTGAAGGAAAAATTCATTTTTCCAATCTGGAAGTTTAATGCTTTTTCTGAATACATTTTTTTCGTTCTACGCAGAAAAACATCGATACGCAAAAGCAGTTCCTGCATACTGAAGGGCTTAACGATATAATCATCAGCGCCTACTTCGAATCCGTGAATGCGATCCTCCTCCAGCGATTTAGCAGTAATAAATAAAATCGGTATCTGATCCGTCTGCTGACGGATTTTTTTTGCAACCGCGAACCCGTCTTTGTTTGGCATCATGACGTCGAGCAGACAGATATCAAAACTTTCCCTGGCGAATTTATCGATAGCAGATTGCCCATCAGCGCAAAGCATTACTTCATATCCGGCGTCGACCAGATTATCCTTTATGACATATCCCAGGGACAGGTCGTCTTCTGCTAATAATACTTTAGATTTTGTAATCATTGGATTAATTTCCAGGTTTAATAAATCATTAAAAAGGAAGGAGCAGACGGAACTCTGTTCCGATGCCGGGCAGGCTTTTTACCCTGATCCTTCCATCATGCCCATCTATAATTCGTTTTACAAAATTCAATCCCAGTCCGAAACCTTTCACATCATGCACATTTCCTGTCGGAACCCGGTAAAACTTTTTGAATATGTCTTTGATATACTTTTTTTCAATTCCGATGCCATTGTCTTTTACTGAAATAAAATAATCGGACTCCTCTTTTCCGGTTTCAACAATGATATGCGGTGCGTTAGAATATTTCAATGCATTCTCCAGTATATTGATGATGGCAAGTTCCAGATGACCCTCGTCGGCGTGTATATTCGTTTCGTAATTATCAACCTTGAGATCAACGCGGGCCTGTTTTTGTTCGATCAGCGGCTGTAGTTTATTCAGTGCCTGTTCAATCAAACGGGCTGGTTTTACATTCTCTTTATCGATCGGGAATTTTTTATTTTCTGCAGAAGCTGATTTTAGCAGTTTTTCAACCTGGTTTTGCAGATGGGTGGTCTGGTTCTGAATGATTGAGGAATAACGTTTTAATCGATCCGGCTTTTCTGTAATATCATTCTGTGCGAGTACATCTGAAGCAATTCTGATAACCGCCAGTGGTGTTTTGAATTCGTGGGTGAAATTATTTACAAAGTCTTTTTGTACCTCCGCGAGAAATTTCTGCCGGTAGAAATAAAAAAGGCTGAAGGCGAGACCGATAAGGGCAAGAAACAGGGCCACGCTACTGATGATCCAGAAATTCATTTCCCCCAGAATGTATTGCGAGCGATGCGGGAAATAAAGCAGTATATGGTCATAGTCATGTGAGTAAACAGGAAGACCAAGCGCCGGCGTTACATGAAAACCCGAGGCTGCAGTCGGGATGTAGTCTTCGTAGACATATTTTTTGGAGCTATTGCTGAAGGCACCCAGTTTTACATCTGTCAATACATCAAAATCGCTGAATTCTTTGCGGATATAATATGTGAGGGAATCCTGTTCCGGAATGGTATCCGCCTTAAACATGTAATAATCATCCGCCGGATTATGAATGAGCTGCTGTAAGGGCTGATTGGGATTATCGTTCATTTCCAGGTCTTCGAAAACTGCCCGGAGACTTTTCACAACATTATTGTTAAACTGCTTTTGTTCAAAAGAATACACTTTCGTGAGCCAGTATAATTGCACGACTACAATAAGACCTATTAATACGGTGGCCGATAAAACCACCCATTTCAGCATGGAAGACTTCATGTATGAAAAAAATTCAAAACGCAAAATTCAGATAGTTTCTGTCCTATAAAATTACAAAATTGGTTAAGCAGCAGTTAAAGAGTTGAATCTCAATATAAAAATGCCCAATCGGAGGCAATTTGATTTGGGCATTCATTCCCGTTTTTTTACATTAGCTTAATATAAAATGCTCCAATATGAAAAAATTATTCATTGCCTTTATCCTTTTGACCAGTTTCAACCTGATTTCCCATGCACAGGCTACACCGGCGCAAACTCCGCCAGCCAAAGCTAAGAAACCTGTAACAACGGCAACAGCACCAAAAACAGCCACTACCGCAAAAGCTGCTACCACAGCGGGACCCACAAAAAAAGACGGGTCAGCGGATATGCGTTACAAAGCAAATAAAGATGCTGCCAAGACCGCTCCAACAACTACTCATACCAAAAAGGATGGTACTGCCGATAAAAGGTATAAAGAAAATAAGAAGTAGTGATGTGATGTGCAATGCGCGGTTACAGTATGAAAACAGTTTTTTAGTATAAAATCCGTTAATATGAAAATAATATTCGTTTTTGCGTTTTTGATTTTCAGTTCAATGGTTGCGTTTAGCCACCCGCCGCGACCACCGTTACCTCCTCACCGGAGCAT
Source organism: Puia sp. (assembly GCA_036496825.1). GTDB lineage: Bacteria > Bacteroidota > Bacteroidia > Chitinophagales > Chitinophagaceae > Puia. Next base: position 4,062 of record DASXKM010000120.1, read on the forward strand.
GCATCACCCACCGCGACCAACCATGCATCATTCACATGGCCATTATCACGGACACGCTCATTACAGGCGCTATCATCACAGCCATCATCGTCATTACAGTTATAACCGCCATCACCGTTATCAAAGAAGGCCGGGGCATTATAAGGCCTAAAGCCTATAGCTAAATGCGTAACGCTCTCAATGAAATCTATCGATAAATAAAAACCTCCCGAATTTTCAGGAGGTTTTTATTTGCCTTATAATTTAAAATGATAAGTTTTAGGCTTTTAGCTTTAGGCTTTAGGCGTTAAAACGACATTCGGTTTCTTCACAACAGGTTTTAAAGATTCAGCATCTGCTGCACCCAGAGGTTTTTTTCTTGCCATGTCGATCAGGATCGGCGCTGCAACAAATATGGATGAATATGTTCCGGTAATAACACCGATCAGCATTGCAAAAGCGAATCCCTTCGTTACTTCTCCGCCAACCAGGAAGAGAATAAGTATGGTAAGGAAAACCGTAAGAGAGGTCATAATTGTTCTGGGCAGCGTTTCGTTCACCGCTTTGTTGATGATCTCCGCTTTTGTTTTGCCGCGTAAAGTGCGGCTGTCTTCACGAATTCTGTCAAAAACAATCACCGTATCGTTCATGGAAAATCCAATCACGGTAAGAACAGCCGCGATGAAATGCTGATCTATTTCAAGCGGGAATGGCACCACTGCAGGAAGGAAAGAAAATACGGCTAATACAACCAGTACGTCATGAAGAAGCGAGATAATCGTACCCAGGGAATATCTCCAGTCACGAAACCGCACAAAAATATAAATGAATATCGCAAGTAGCGCAAAGATCGTTGCTTTCACCGCACCTGCCTTCAGGTCATCTGATATGGAGGCACCCACTTTTTTCGACTGCTGGATATATTTATTCGTCTGCGTAAATTCCTGAGCCGTCGTTCCGGCAGGCAAAAATTTCTGAAGACCAACATACATTTTATTGGAGACTATAGAATCTGCAGCAGATCCTTCTCTGTTTACGAGATAATCTGTTGTGATTTCAAATTGCTGGTTGGATCCGTAGGTTTTTACTTCCGGGTATTTCCCCCATTGTACATTCAGCGCATCTTTTACTTCCTGTTCATTCAGGGGTTTATGAAAATTAACGATATAACTTCTTCCCCCGGAAAATTCAACACCTTTCTGAAATCCATGGAAATAGGCAGATATACCAAGAATCAGCACAAAGCCGGAAATCATGTAAGTATACTTTCGATACTCAATGAATTTAAAATTCGCATGCCTGAAAACTTTTTGAGAGATAGGAGTGAAATATTTAAAATGCCGGTTCTTGTTAGTATAAAAATCAGTAACCAGTCTGGATACCAGGATTCCGCAAAATAGTGAAAGGGAGATACCAAGCATCTGCGTGGTCGCAAAACCAAGCACAGGTCCGAGGCCGAAATAAGCGAGGATCGCAGCCGTTAAAAAAGTCGTAACGTGGGCATCGAGTACAGGTGCCAGCGAACGTCTGTATCCATCGTTCACTGCCAGCTGGTAACTTTTCCCCCGCGTCAGTTCTTCTTTAATTCTTTCAAATATAATTACGTTCGTATCTACAGCCATACCGATCGTCAGAACCAGACCTGCGATACCAGGCGCAGTCAGGGTTGCATGCATGGCACTCAGAATACCGATCGTAAACAAAAGATTTAATATCAGGGCGATATTGGCAACCCAGCCTGCTGTGTTATAATACACCAGCATCAGGGTGAATATCACCAGGAATGAAATGCCGAAAGCAAGCGCACCGCCTTTTACAGCCGCTTTACCAAGGGTTGGTCCAACCACCTGTTCCTGAACGATTCGGGCAGGAGCATTCAGCTTACCACTCTTTAAAATGTTTGCAAGGTCATTCGCTTCCGTTACACTTTGCCCGGTATTTTTATTTCCCATAGAAATCTGGGAATTACCACCGGTAATCGGACCATTTACATATGGTGCAGAATAAACAACATCATCGAGTGTGATAGCGATTGGCAGGCCAACATTATCTGTCGTCATCTTGGCCCATACATCGGCACCATGTTTATTCATGCTCATTTCAACTACCACACCGCCGCTAACCGGATCATAATCCTGGCGTGCATCAGTAACAACTTCACCTTCCAGTTTGGCCTTGTCACTTCCCGGTATAGTTTTGATCGCATAAAGTTCCAGGTATGGATATGCCTTACCGTTATCATCTGTTTCCTGTTTACCCCATAAAAATTTCAAATTACCGGGGAACTGGTTCCGGACAGCCGGCAGGCTCAGATAACTATTAATGGTGGAAGTGTCTTTGACAAGCGGAGTGGCAATCGCAGAAGCATATCGAACCTGTCCTTTGGCATCCTGGGTAGGCTGAATAAAACGCATGATTCGTAAAGGATTCCGGTTCAGAGCACTGGTGGTACTGTCTGCCGTTGAATCCTGCTTGGCCAGCAGGGAAGAATCTTTTACGCCGTTTAGATATTTCTGTAAGATCTTATCCGAATTTTGAAATGCATTTGACAGTTCTGAAATATTATAAACTTCCCAGAACTGCAGGTTGGCTGATGATTGCAGATATTTTCTAACACGGTCCGGATCAGTCGCACCCGCCAGTTCCACGCTGATGATTCCTTTATTTTCATCCAGCTGAATATTGGGTTGTGATACACCGAATTTGTCGATACGTTTGGTAAGAACCTGAAAAGTCTGCTTCATACCGGCTGAGGCCTGATCGTGGAGGTAACGAATAACCTCTCCGTCGGATGATTCAAATTTCAGCTTGTTTCTATTGGAATTGGCAAAGAGGGGGGCAAGCTTCACACCGGGATTCACTTCTCCAAAAGCCTGAGAAAATAAATCAATAAAGTTTGCACCACCATTCGTTAATTTTTTCTGATCGGCTAATTGGATGGCTTTCACCAAACTCGCATCCCGGGGATTGTTGGCGAGTCCTTTGATCAATCCTTCAAGTTCGATATCGAGCGTTACGTTGATGCCACCCTGTAAATCCAGGCCCAGCAATAATTCGCTTTCTTTTGATTTCTGATAAGTTGTACCCCACCAGGTAATTTTTGTGTCTTTGGTGGAATCCAGCAGTTTTTGCAAACGGGCATGTTCCAGCTGATTCAGACTGTCCTGATATAGAACCTGTGCATCTTTATTTCCGGGATATTTTACCGACGCAGCGGGGAAATTATTTTTGACGAATCTTTCAGCCTTCTGCGTCATCGCAGATTCGTGTTTGTTCACAAACCAGGTAAAAGACAGTTGGTAAAGGGAAATAACAATCAGTAAGCCTGCAAATATGCTAACCAGCGCTCTCATTGGTTTTCGGTTTTTTTAAGGCGGCAAAGATAGGTTTTCTAATTGATAATTAAAATGTTAAGACGCTGGATTAGAAGCCTCGTTTTGCTACTTTTACGCTTTGAAAAAGGTAAAATCAAAATAATCGGCAGGAATTCATGATTTTGAACAAGTTTAGCCACATTTCCCTGGCCGGCAGGTTGAGAAACATTAGCCTTCAACTTTTAGCCCTGAGTCTTTTTTCCTGTAATAAAACCGCCAATATCAGCGCCAATAAGGCATTTGTTTCCTTCACCCATATGGCTTACAACGTCGATCCGCTTACCTTGATAATTAATAATAAAGACACGATATTTGCGTCAGTTCCATTTGGCACAGCCACGGGACATCCTTACGCCACAGTCACCTCCCAGGTCACCAATACATCCATTTTTGAGAATACCGATAGCTTTTTGAACGGATTTTCGAGCTTTCGCCAGGGTGCTTACTATAGTATTTATATTTACGACACGCTGGATGCAAATACAAAAAGCATGATCATACGCCAGGATAATCCTCCTCTGAACACCGATTCCACTGTTTCAATACGATATATGAATTTTACACCGTCCTCATACATTGGATTATTGCTTGTAAACACAAGGAATGATATTCCTTTTGCCGGTGATACGATCGTCATTTCACGGGAAAATTTTGTAGGTGTCAATATTAATCCCGCCTATTATAAATTTCAACCCATTCTGGCGGGAATCTATAACATTTATGCCTTTACAGATAGCACCCGCCCAACTCCGGACAGTTCCAATATCAGATTTATGTTGAAAGACACGATCAATGTAATTTCAAATTACAATTTTAATCTGTTTGGCTTCGTAAATGTGAACAGCGGTCCGTACAGGCTCCAGTTAAATGTTGTTGCGCTCAATTAGGTTGACGTTAATTGATTTAAAAAATTAGGTAACTTCGCGGCCGCAAATAACCACTATGCAACTATCTTCTATTTTATCCCGCTTCAGCGAACCCGAAACACTGAAAATGGCCAAAATGGGCCGGGAATTAAGAGCCAAAGGAATTGATATTATCGACCTCAGTCTCGGTGAACCCGACTTTGACACACCACAGCATATTAAGGATTCTGCCAAGAAAGCAATTGATGATAACTGGAGCCATTATACACCCGTTCCCGGTTTTCTCGATCTGCGTCAGGCAATCTGCGAGAAATTAAAAAGGGATAATAATCTGGATTATAAACCGGAGGAGATCGTGTCATCCACAGGTGCTAAACAAAGTCTCGCTAATGTGATCCTCGCCCTGGTTGACGATGGTGATGAAGTGATTATTCCAACACCATATTGGGTAACGTATTCAGAACTTGTAAAAATTGCCAGGGGAAAGGTGGTGGAAGTACATACATCTCTGGAATCCGGATTTAAAATCACGCCTGCTCAACTGGAAGCCGCTATCACACCAAAGACAAAAGTTTTTTTATTTTCATCTCCCTGTAATCCATCGGGAACTGTCTATAGTAAAAAAGAACTCGAAGCGCTGGCGAATGTATTCAGAAAGCATCCCGGTATTGCCATTATTTCAGACGAGATTTATGAATACATCAATTACGTGGGTAAGCATGAAAGCATTGCGCAGTTTTCTGATCTGAAGGATCGTATCATCATTGTGAACGGCCTCAGCAAGGGATTTGCAATGACTGGATGGAGGCTTGGATATATAGCCGCACCTGTTGAAATTGCAAAAGCCTGCGAAAAATTACAGGGACAATTTACGAGTGCAACGAATTCCATTACACAGAAAGCGGCTGTAACGGCGCTGGTTTCCGATCTGAAACCGAGTTATTTAATGGTGGAGGAATTCACCCGCCGCCGGGAAAAAACGATGGATCTCGTAGGAAAAATTCCGGGAATAAAAACGTTTAAGCCGGAGGGGGCATTTTATATATTCCCGGATATCTCTTCATACTTTGGAAAATCGGATGGTGAAAAT